>JAMOOS010000021.1 GCA_027065245.1 Desulfuromonadaceae bacterium
GCCAAAAGCTGCCACCGCGGCGGCTATCCGCTCATCATCGGTGGCAACAATCACCCTTTCCACCAGTTGCGCCGTCAGAGCGCGCTCGTACACCCGCTGAATCATGGTTTTACCGGCAATATCGACCAGCGGTTTGCCGGGAAAACGGCTCGAAGAATAACGCGCCGGAATAATGGCAACTACATCCATACACTTAACTCCACAAAAGTTATCGGGGGATTTATCAACAAATCTTACTTGCGCGCCTTGCAGTCAGGGCACATGCCGTACAGCTCCAGGCGCTGATGCGACAGGGTAAACTGATGCTCACCGGCCACATCGAGCAGCAACTGCTCAATGGCGCCATTCTCAAATTCGATGATTTTACCGCAGCCGTTACAGATGAGATGATAATGATGTTCCTCACCGATATTAGGCTCGTAGCGAGTCTGGCGATCGCCGAAATGACGTTCACTGGCGATACCGCTGTCGGCCAGCAGCTTCATGGTGCGATAAACGGTGGCATAGCCGATATTGGGATGGTTGCTGCGCAAGCGCAGATACAACTCCTCCGCCGACAAATGCGACGGCGAGCTCAAAAACTCATCCAGTATAATCTCCCGCTGCCTGGTGGTTTTAAGTCCATGATCAGACAGATATTCCCGAAACGAATCCCTGACCGAGCCCATTAGCCCCTCCCCCTGCATGACCTGCACCGTTACAATTGAAAATGATTGTCAAGTTATCAAAGACACCATCATCCGTCAACGCCAACACCATTTTGCCGCTTGAAGCACAGCGCCGCAACTGAAGCTAACCTCATGCGTCACCACGCCGACCACTTCCATAAAACGATGCAATCACATTGATCTGCCGCACCGTCTGTGGTACAGCATACCATGCAATCTCGACAGCACGGCTGCGCTATCACTACTAAAGCCGGGCAACACCACCACAGGCAGCATTCGGCAGAAAAGGACCAATACCGTGGGCAGAGAATTTACCCCGTTCACCATAGGCGAGCGCTTTCGCATCCTGCCCGAAGGAGAAAGCGCACCGGACGATGACCGCATAAATCTGATTATGGCGCCGGGCGCTTTTGGTTCCGGCGAACACGAGACCACCGCCAGTTGCCTGGAAATTCTGGAGCAACTGCCACAAACCGCCGCCAGCAGCGCCCTCGACTTAGGCAGCGGCACCGGCATTTTGTCCATTGCGGCGCTCAAACTGGGCGGCAGGCAGGCTCTGTGCGTAGACATAAACCCGGAGGCAATCACCACCTGCCAGCGCAACTGCACCCTCAACGGCGTTGCCAGCCAGGTGACCCATGTGTGCGGCACTCTGGCGGCAGCACCAAAGGCACGCTACAACCTGATTCTGGCCAACATCTACGGTGACATTCTCATCGATGTCGCCAACGAACTGGTAGCCGCCACCACCCCCGGCTGCCCCATGCTGTTATCGGGAATTTTGTACGAATACAACTTTGACGTGCGCCGCGTCTACCAGCGCCTCGGCTGCACAGTACTGCAAAACCACATGCTCACAGAGTTCAGCACAGTACTGCTGCGCGCACCTGAATAAACACGCGGATGCAGCAGCGCCCCGGTGATGTGGAAGCGGTAACCGGCGCCGGTGGCGCTGGCGGCGGCGTACACTAAATTCCAACCGTCCTAAGCACAGTGGTCGCTCCGGGGAAAATGCGGCGCTCTCTCGGGGCGCTCTGTGTCATCTGCTGGAAATAAGCGGTCGTTTTTTCACCGCTTCGCGCTGTTTCAGGCGCATGGCATAATCCCACACGCGGTCATGGGTAATTGTTTTCGCTCTCTTACCGCCTGAATTATCGCCCTTACCTTCTCCACGGTGCAGGCAAACCATTCCTCATCCACACAGGTAAAAGCCGGGTAGCGTAACCGACCCTGAGCAGATTCTTGCGATTTTCCGCACCAAGAATCCGGTAGGCGTAAATAGCGGACTTGGCGTCCGGTCGCGGTGGGGAAAAATCCTGACTCACGAATCACTCCGTTGTTTAAGTTGCTGTTCAAGTGCTTCGATAGCTTGTAGATCGGCTTCATCGGCCTGTTGCGCTGCAAGCCGTTTTCTTCTGCCATCGAATTCGGCATAGACCTGGCTCACCAGACGCTCCATTTCCCGGTTGGATATTTTCCCCTTGTCCTTCAGCACACACCTGTCATTGAATTCCAGAATCCGATCCACATTATTCCGCCAGAAATGCATGGTAATGTCCTCACGATTTTTAGCGCGCAATTCGGCGGTCTCCAGAAAAATTACCACCAGCCGGTTCAGGGTGTCGATTTCATCAGCGGTCAGATAATTTTTGGCAATGGTAATATCCTGTTTGCGCACCACGCTTCCCTGCCATGAAGTTAATGCCATATTGGGTTGTTTCGCATCCGCTCGGGAAACGATGATTTCCGCCGCTGTTTGCCCGGTAACGGCATACAGAAGTTTGTTTTGCGTCTCGGCAAAAAACATTTGTGTCGCTTTATCGCTGGCATCGTAATCGGAACTCAGGGCAAACAGATCACGCACCTTCTGGTAAAAGCGCTTTTCCGATGCCCGGATATCACGAATCCGTGCCAGCAGTTCATCAAAATAATCCGGTCGCCCATCGGGGTTTTTCAGGCGCTCATCATCCATGACAAAGCCCTTGACCATATACTCCCGCAAGTTACTGTTGGCCCAGATGCGAAACTGGGTACCGCGTCTGCTGCGCACCCGGAAACCGATGGCCAGAATCATCTCCAGCGCGTAAAAGCTGATATTGTACTGCTTGCCGTCCGCAGCAGTTGTCAAGTAATCCTTTACAACTGATTTTTTCTGTAACTCATTTTCTTTCAATATGTTAGCAATATGCAGACTGATATTCTGCTTGGATGTGTCAAAAAGCTCGGCCAGCTGTTTCTGATTCATCCAGACAGACCCGTCCCTCGCATACAAGGCAACCGATGCCTTGCCGTCGGCAGTGTTGTAGATAATGATCTGACCGTTGTCTTTCATGGGCATTCAGACCAGTGGTTTGGTCTTGGATTAGATAAAATTGATTTCATCCTGGGTAAATTCATATCGCTTATATAACCTCCCCCGGTGGCACTGACCACTGGGAATACCTCGTATGAGTCCTCAAAATCAGTAATTTTTCGTACTCGATTGTCATCCAGCATCTCTCGTATGAAATCATTCACTCCCCACCAAACCAACGCGAGGGAATAATCATAAAATGGTGTTGAAAAAAAGCTGTCGTTGTCTTTCAACATTGATATTTAATTGCAACCATCTAAGCAAACACGCGGATGCAGCAGCGCCCCGGTGATGTGGAAGCGGTAACCGGCGCCGGTGGCGCTGGTGGCAGCGATATTGCCGCTGATATTGACCGGGCTGGCAGCCGGATCGTCTTTGAGCACCAGGCTGCCGTCGGCGTTGATGCGGTAATCACCGCCGCTGCTGGTCAGTTTTACACTCCAGTTGCCACCGTGGCGGCGGCGTACACTCAATTCCAGCCGTCCTAAGCGCAGTGCTCGCTCCGGGGAAAATGCGCCACGGGCTTCCACCTGTGCCGCCACCAGATGGAGATGGTGCAGAGCTGATAACGCCGGACGTTCGGCAACGGCTTCAAGTTGCGCAACCACGGCATCGACAACTACGCCGCCGCCCGGCAGCTCCAGCCGCTTCAAGGGTAGATGAATCCGCACCGCGTGCGCATTCAGGCGCAGCGGGCCGCCATATTCCGCCCGGCACTCCACTACTCCCCCGTTCACCTGTGCCCGGGCTGCAAGTGCCGCATGCCCGCTCAGCAGGCGCAACCACTGTGGCCGCAGTGTCAGCGCCTGTGCCGCGCCAACACCATCTCCCACGGTCACGCTGGCCACACACAGCGTGGCGGGGAATTCCACGGCCAGCCCTCTTAGTATCACCGGCCTGGCGAGGGCGACGCTCAACCGGCGCTGCGCCCAATGTTCCAGCGCCGCAGCGGGAAAAAACAACCACACCCCGGCGATAAACGCCACCACCAGCGCCGTACACCACAGCAGCACTGCGCGCAGACGGATGGCGCGCTGCGTTTCAACCATCGGCGCGACCATGGTACACCGCCACCTGCAACGCGGCATCGAGCAGAGCCGAATTGTCGTAACGCGTCTGCAGGCGCAGATTCTTCACCCGTACCGGCGCACTGACAGCGTCGATATTGCGCAACAGATGCACCAGTTGCGCGAGGGAAATTTTTTCTATCTTCACCTCCAACATTTCCTCCTCCACACCGTCGTGACTTATCCGCGCCAGCGGGCGCATGGAGGTGAGGTTGTCGCGGCCAACAATGGTTA
>JAMOOS010000022.1 GCA_027065245.1 Desulfuromonadaceae bacterium
CAAGTCGCTGGCGCGGGTGGAAAAGCTCAGCGTGGCCGTAAATATGGAGCAGCCGGAGCAGGTGGCTAAACAGGTGAGTGGCGACGTGGAAATCCTGCTGCCCTTGGCCGGTCTGATCAATGTCGCCGAGGAGGAAGCGCGCCTGAACAAGGAGATTGCCAAGGTTGAAAAAGACGTGGCCATGTTCAGTAAAAAACTGGCCAACGAGAAGTTTATTGCCAACGCTCCAGCGGCGGTGCTGGAAAAAGACCGCGCCAAACTGGCCGCTGCCAGCGACAAGCTACAGGTGTTAAAAAAGAGCCTGGAGAAGATAATCGCTCTAAAATAGTTTGCATTGTACCGGGGAGCAGAGACTTATGTTTCTGCTCCCCGATGAGTTTACGGATCGAAGCGAAAATATACACTGACCAGATGGTTTTACCGCCGATTTATGGCAGGTCCGACAGGTTCCTGGCGTAGATCCACCAGTAAACGGCGCCGACAAACATGGCGCCGCCGATGAAGTTCCCTGCTGTTACCGCTAGCAGATTGTTGCTCCACATACTGAACCAGTTGATATTATCCAGAGCTACGCCGCTCAAGGCTGCCTTGTCCAGGGCGGCAGGCAGGGATTTGGCGAATATTCCCGCCGGAATAAAGTACATGTTGGCTATGGCGTGTTCGAAACCGCTGGCGACAAAGGCCATTATGGGGAAGAATATGCCGAGAACCTTGCCGCCGATATCCTGTGCCGCCATGGCCTGCAGCACTGCCAGGCATACCAGCCAGTTACAGCATACGGCGCGCCAGAAGTAGGCAGCGTTATGGCTGTGCCCGGCTACGGTAGCGTTGACTTTGGCACTGGCGATATGCAGGGCGGTGGCACCGAATCCGCCGTCGCAGATGCCGCTGTTGGCGACAATTACCCAGGCCAGAAATATGCTGCCGATCAGGTTGCCAAGGTACACCAGGCTCCAGTTGTACAGCATTTGCTGCAGGCTGATGCGTCGTTGCAGCAGAGCGGCGCTCATCAGAGTATTGCCGGTCCACAGCTCTGAGCCGGGGATGATCACCAGCATCAGCCCGAGACTGAATACCGCTCCCACCACAAATTTTTTCAGTCCCACCCAAGCAAAGGCGCCGGTACCTACCACCGTAGCCAGATGCGCGGCAAAGCCTATGTATACGCCGGCCAGAAAACCGAGCAGCAGCAGTTTGCCTGCGCCGGTGTGCGCCTTGTTGTCGCCCCAGGTGAGAAGAGCTGCAGTGAGTTGTGCCGGAGGCGTAAAGTTACTCATAAATATTCCGTGTGTGTTATCTGTTGCACGGGCCAACCCGGTGGCCGCTGTATTTGATGGTCATTGTCTGGCCGGGGGTGTTTACCTTCATGCTGCCGTGCATATTGTCGCCGGTGTAGGTAAAGCTGGCGTGGTTTACCGATTTGCCCTGCGGCGTGTTGCATACTACATCGTAAGTAACGGTGTTGCCGCTGATATGTTGATTCTTTATGGAGCAGTCGTCCTGGTCATTTTGCTGTGGATTCTTGAATTGTTCCAGCATATTGGCGGTGTCGTTGATACATTCCTGCATGGTTGTGGGCGGCATGGCTATCGGCAGGCCGGGAATCTCCATGGTGGTAGTAATGTTCCACAACCCTTTGTTTATCTTGAGATCAGATGCTGCTGCATTTTGTGTTGATACAAATAACAAAGTAAGCATGATGGTGAGGGCAAGCATCGTTTTCTTTGTCATGATCTCCTCCTGTAGTGTGACTGATTGTGGATTACCGCTTGTTGCGGCTGGAATCGGACTGTTGCTGCATAACGTCGATAAGATAGCTGTGAATCTGCTCGCTGCTGCCCATCTTCAGTACGGCAGCGGCTGTTTTTTCCGCCTGTTGGCAGGATAAGTCGGCAAGGAAGGCTTTAATACGCGGTATAAAAGGCGAAACCAGAGAAAACTCGCGGATGCCTATGCCCAGTAATACCATGAAACTCAGCGGATCAGCAGCCATTTCGCCGCACAGGCAGACACCTTTGCCCATTTCAGTGGCGACATCGTTAACATGTTTTATAGCCTGGAGTACTGCCGGATGGAGCGGGTTGTAATACTTGCTTACGCGCGGATTGTTGCGGTCTGCCGCCAGCATGTACTGAACCAGATCGTTGGTTCCCAGGGCAAAAAAATCGACTTCGGCAGCTAGAAAACGGCACATCTGTACTGCCGCTGGTACTTCTACCATCATCCCCACCGGGATGTCGTCAGCGTAGGCGATCTTTTCGCGGCGCAGGTTGTCAGCCGCTTCGGCAATAACCTCCTTGCAGGCGCGAATCTCCTCTATACCGGAGATCATGGGAAACAGCATTTTTACGTTGCCGTTTACCCCGGCCATGAGTATTGCCTCAATCTGGGTACGGAAGATGTCACGGTTATCCAGCGAAACCCGCACTGAACGCCAACCCATAAAGGGGTTATCCTCCTTGGGAGGAGGAAAATATGGCAGCCCCTTGTCGCCGCCGATATCCAGGGTACGGATTGTTACCGGGCCGTCAAAACTGCCGGCAATTTTGCTGTAGAGCTGATACTGGTCGTTGCGATCGGGAAAACTGCTGCGTGTCATGTAGGGAAACTCGGTCCGGTACAGGCCGACACTGTGAACGCCGTTTTTCTGGGCGATGGCCACATCGCTGATCAGGCCGATATTGGCATGCATGGTAACGGTAACGCCATCTTTTGATACCGCCGGGCGATGGCGATATTCGTTGAGGCGCTCCATCTCGTTGCTGCTGTCCCGTTTCAGGCGGCGATACTCTTCGATAATAGATTCCGGCGGTTCTATGAACAGGCAGCCGGAGTTGGCATCGAGAATCACATGGTCGTTCTGGTTGACCGCCTGCAGCACACCCTTTACTCCTACCAGCGCCGGAATGCCGAGGGATTTGGCCATGATGACGGCATGGGAGTTTTGTGCTCCGGATTCGGTGACAATACCCAACAGCATATTGTGATCCAATGTAGCCATCTCCGAGGGCAGAACCTCGCGTGCAAACAGAATGCCCGGGCGTTTTATATGCAGCGACTTGTTATCCTGTCCGGTTAGATTGCCCAGCAGGCGCCGACCGATATCTATGGTGTCGGTGGCGCGCTCACGCAGGTAGGGATCGTCCATGTTTTCAAAGGCGTTGATGTAGTGGGCGATTACCTTTTTCAGAGCGTAGGGCGCACTGTGGTTGTTGCGTATTTCGCTGATCATCTGTTCGACAAAACTGCTGTCTTCCAGAATCATCAGGTGGGTATTGAAGATGGCTGCGTCTTGTCCCGACAGTTGCTGGGCTACCCGTTTTTCTAAAAATAGAGTCTGGATGCGGGTTTTTTCGATAGCTGCGTTAAGGGCGGAAATTTCCAGTTCGATGTCGATCTCATCTTCGTCAAAGATTTCGGTGAAACCGCACTTGTCGTCGAGGATATGTGCCACGCCGGAAACAACGCCCGGATAAGCGGTAGTACCGCGCCATGCGGCTTTTGGCGGTTTATCGCCGGAATTATCCGTTTTATGGCTCTGCCGCTGATGTTCCTGCTCGCGTACCGAGTGCAGCAGCTTGGCATTAATAACAACGGAGGATATCTGAAAAGCAATGGTGGAAAGAGTACTGATTTCCAGCGGCGTAAAGGCGCGTTTTTCGGTGCGTTGCAGCGTTATAACACCGATGGGGGCTTTGCTATCGGAAAGGGGGATAGCTAAAAAGCAGTGCAGGCGCTCCTCGCCGGTTTCGGCAAAGTACAGATAACGTGGATGAGCTTCGGGATCGGTAATGGAGATGGGGCGGTGTTCTTCGATGGCCAGTGTGGCCAGCCCCTTGCCCACCGGCATGCTTACCTTCCCCACCGCGCTGTCGGGCAGTCCCTGGCTGGCACGCAGCCACAGAATTTTTTTATCGTCATCGAGCAGGTATATGGAACAGACATCGGCGCGCATCCGTTTGGCAACCAGTGAGACAATGTTATCCAGGGTTTCGTCAAGAGTATGGGACTGCAGAATGATACTGCTTATATCTTCGAGTGTACTCAGTCCGGAATATGCCGTTGTCTGTTCAATCATAAACTGCCGTGTTGATAATCTATCCCTCTTTTGGATTTATGTGATACGCAAAAACCTTTAGCTTGTCGTTGACCTGTACATTGGGAAACTTGGCGGCGATTATTTTATGGATGGCGCTCCGCTCATCTTCGTTGTGAATATGTCCATCCAGCGTTACCACGCCGTTGTCGATGCTCATCTGTATGTGGTAACCGTCGAGGCACCCCTCCTGCATGATG
>JAMOOS010000023.1 GCA_027065245.1 Desulfuromonadaceae bacterium
GCGCCACCAGCGGAATTTCAAACGCTCCCGGCACGCGTACCACATGGATATTGTCTTCGTCGGCACCATGACGCACCAGAGCGTCGATGGCGCCTTCAAGCAGACGCTCGCAGATAAAGCTGTTAAAACGCGCTACGATTATCCCGATCTTGTGACCACTAGCGTCCAGTTGTCCGGCTATCTCATGTGCCATCATTCTACTCCCGCATTAAATGTTATCGAGCAAATGCCCCATCTTCTCTTTTTTAGTCTGCAAATAACGCTCGTTTATTTTGTTTGGCGGCATTTCAATGGCAACCCGCTCCACCACTTGCAGACCATAACCCTGCAAACCGATAATTTTTTTCGGATTATTGGTCATCAGGCGGATATTCTTCACCCCCAGATCGGAGAGAATCTGGGCGCCGATGCCGTAATCACGCAGATCGGCCTTGAAGCCCAGCGCTTCATTAGCTTCCACCGTATCGTGACCGCAATCCTGCAGCGCGTAGGCTTTGATCTTGTTGACCAGGCCGATGCCGCGCCCTTCCTGGCGCATATAGACAATCACACCACTGCCGGCCGCGTCGATCTGCGCCATGGCGGTATGCAACTGTTCGCCACAGTCACAGCGGCAGGAACCAAACACATCGCCGGTGAGGCACTCGGAATGTACCCGTACCAGGGTGGGTTTATCGGGGTTGATCTCCCCCTTTATCAATGCCACGTGCAAAGCGTCGTCCACATCGTTCTCGTAAACAATAGCCTTGAACTCGCCCCCGAATGAAGTTGGCAGGGTGGTTTCGGCGGCGCGACGCACCAGCAGTTCGGTACGCATGCGATACTCCACCAGATCGGCTACGGTGACAATTTTCAGATCGTGCTTTCTGGCAAACTCCTGCAACTGCGGCATACGCGCCATGGTGCCGTCGTCGGCCATCACCTCGCAGATCACCCCGGCCGGTTTAAGTCCGGCCAAACGCGCCAGATCGACGGAGCCCTCGGTCTGGCCGGTACGCACCAGCACCCCTCCTCTACGCGCCCGCAGCGGGAACACATGGCCGGGTCGCGCCAGATCGGCGGCGGTGGAGTTATCATCGATGGCCACACGGATGGTCTGGGCGCGATCAGCGGCGGAGATCCCGGTGGTAACCCCTTTTTTAGCTTCGATGGAGACGGTAAACGCCGTACCAAACGACGAAGTGTTCTCACTCACCATCATGGGCAGATCGAGATAATCGGCGCGTTCCTCGGTGAGTGACAGACAGATCAGGCCGCGTCCCTCCTTGGCCATAAAGTTGATGGCCTCATCGGTTACCATCTCGGCAGCCATGGTGAGATCACCTTCGTTCTCGCGATCTTCGTCATCGACCAGAATCACCATTTTACCCTGGCGGATATCTTCCAGAGCTTCTTCTATTGTATTAACCGGCATCCTGCATGCCCCTTTCCGCAATTTTTCCGCAATCGGCGCCACATCCACAGCACCGTTTATAAGTCATTATCTACACAAAGCCGTTTCGGGCCAGATGTTCCATGGTAAGGGTTGAAGCGCCACTAACATCGGCGCCGCCGAGTAAACGCTCCACATAACGCGCCAGCAGATCGGTCTCGATATTAACCCGGTCGCCAACGGCCAGGTGTTTGAGGGTTGTCTGCGCCAGGCTGTGGGGAATCACCGCCACGGTGAAACTGTGCGTGCCAACCTCGTTAACCGTAAGGCTGACGCCATCCACTGCCACTGAACCCTTGGCCGCCACATAGCGCAGCGCCGCAGGCGCCAGTTCAAAGGTAAACCGCACCGCGTTACCATCTGCACGCCGCGCCGCCACCAACGCCACGTCATCCACATGGCCACTGACCAGGTGACCGCCCAGCCGGTCGCTCAGGCGCAACGCCCGTTCCAGATTCACTGCCGCCCCCGGCGTCAGTTGACCTAAGTTGGTACAGTCGAGGGTCTCCGGCGAGACATCGGCGCTGAAACTGTCGCTGTCCTGCTCCACCACCGTGACACATACACCGTTGACGGCGATACTGTCGCCCATGGCGATTTCGTCCTGCGGCAGAGCGGTAGCCACGCACAGGCGCGCCTGACGACTGCCGCGCCGCATGGCACGCACGTTACCGACATCTTCAATCAATCCGGTGAACATGACACCACCTCACCCTCAATGAATATATCGTCGTCAAAACGCTCGCTGCGCACCTGAGCCAGGCGCAGGCACTCATCCAGTCGCCGCGCACCGGCCCCGGCGAATAGATGCTGACCGTTACCGATAATCATCGGCGCCACATACAGCATAATCCGGTCGATCAAGCCGCCATCCAACAAGGCGGCGTTGAGGGTCGCGCCCCCTTCTACCAGCACGCTCTGCACCTGGCGTTGCCCAAGATACTCCAGCAGTGCTATCAAATCAACCCGCCTGTCCCGCTGCGGCAGCACCACCACTTCAACCGCCGCATGGGCGCGCAGCCGCTCCAGCGCCGCAGGATCCGCCAGCTCGGTGGTGGCGATAACCGTTGCGGCGCTGGATTTCTGGCTGAGCATGACCGCGTCGGCGGGAATGCGCAGAGTAGAATCGACCACTACCCGCAGCGGATCGCGCCCGCCGTCCACCCGCGCGGTAAGGCGCGGGTTGTCACTGATAACGGTGCCAACCCCAACCATAATCGCGTCGACGCAGCCACGCTGGCGATGCGCGTGTTGGCGGCTGGCCGGGCCGCTTATCCATTGGGACTCGCCAGCGGCAGTGGCAATACAGCCATCGAGACTGATTGCCCCCTTAACCGTCACCAGCGGCCTGCCGCTAGTGACATGCCGGGCAAACGGCGCAATGAGATGACGGCACTCAGCTGCACATATCCCCACCTTTACCGCGATACCGGCGGCGCGCAGACGGGCGATACCGCGCCCGCTCACCAGCGGATTTGGATCCTCCACCCCGACAAACACCCGCGCCACGCCAGCGGCAATCAGGGCATCGCAGCACGGGCCGGTACGACCATGGTGGGAACACGGCTCCAAAGTAACATAAACATCGGCGCCCCGGGCGGCGGCTGCGGCATCGCGCAGGGCAAATATCTCGGCATGCGGCTCACCGGCTTTGGGATGAAAACCACGCCCCACCACCTGACCGTCGCGCACGATAACCGCGCCGACCGCCGGATTGGGGCTGGTACGGCCATAGGCACGCCGCGCCAGTTCCAGTGCCATAAGCATGTATCGCCGCTGTTCTTCCGCCGTGGTCATCATGGTGGTCGCTACTCTTTTAATGCCTGTGTCTGCGCACCGAGAATATCCTTCAACTCGCGCATGAATTCGTTGATATCCTTGAACTGGCGGTAAACGGAAGCAAAACGGACATAAGCCACTTCGTCCAGATCGTGCAACGCCGCCATCACCGCTTCACCGACAGCACTGGCGGGAATCTCCCGTTCACCACTCTGCTGGAAATTCACTTCAAAGCGGTCGACGATCTTCTCGATATCCTCATAGGAGACCGGACGTTTCTCGCAGGCGCGCTGCATTCCGGCGATGATTTTATGGCGGTCAAACGGTTCGCGGCGACCATCCTTTTTTATCACCAGCGGCAGCGATTCCTCGACACGCTCGTAGGTGGTAAAACGACGCCCGCACTCGGCACATTCCCGTCGGCGCCGGATATTGTTCCCCTCCTTGCCCAGACGGGAATCGACAACACGGGTATCGACACAGGTGCAAAACGGACATTTCATATCACAGCTCCCCGTATCCAGTAAAATTACTGCTCGGTGCCAGTAAACACACACACCTCTATAGCAGCTTCGGCAAACATCTCAGCGGCCAGATCGTCGGCGTAGCCTTCTAAATAAACCACTTTGACAATACCGGCGTTAATAAGCATCTTGGCGCAGATGGCACACGGCGCATGGGTGCAGTACAATACGCCGCCAGCGATATTGATACCGTGCTTGGCCGCTTGGATAATAGCGTTTTGTTCTGCGTGCAGACCACGGCACAACTCGTGACGCTCACCGGACGGCACACCGAGTTGCTGGCGCAGACAGCCGGTTTCACAGCAATGGCGCAAACGCGCCGGAGTACCGTTATAGCCGGTACTCAGGACATTTTTATCCTTGACGATTACCGCCCCGACACTGCGGCGCAGACAGGTAGCACGGCTGGAGACCAGCCGTGCTATTTCCATGAAATATTCATCCCACGAAGGCCGTTTCACATCACTTCAGCCGGTGAGCATAGAGAGGAAACTGCTCACACATCTGCTTGACCTCGGCACGGATGGCCGCCAGTTT
>JAMOOS010000024.1 GCA_027065245.1 Desulfuromonadaceae bacterium
GTTCAGTCGGTGGTTCAGTCGGTGGTTCAGTCGGTGGTTCAGTCGGTGGTTCAGTTGGTGGTTCCGTTGGCGGTTCCGTTGGCGGTTCTGTTGGCGGTTCTGTTGGCGGTTCTGTTGGTAATTCTGGCGTATGCTCAAGCTGCTCCTCTAGAGGTGGTTCCGTCCCTGTTTGCACCGAGGGTACGACGGCAGGAAGGGCTACAGCTCCGATATTTCCTTCGTCTGCAGCCGAACCAACATCACTGTTGCCATCGTCCGCATTCCCACTGCCAGATGTTCCCGCAGTTGTGCCTGCCTCGTTTCCTGAATCCGAGGTATCGCTGAGATCCAGATCGGCAAAAGCAAAATCTTTACCTATAACAGATGAATCAAACAGACAATAATCCACCCCGGACAGAGCAGTTTCGCTACCATCGTTCAGTTCTATGCGGATGAAATCTTGTTGTTCAGTCTGTTGAGTGCCATCTGCAGCCACCTGCCCGGTAGCGCCGGTTGCATCGGTCTGTCCGCTATGGTCAACCTGCCCATCACCAAAAACGGCATCATCCTCATAGACGGGGTCTCCCAGTTTTAGTTCCCGTACATGACCATCTTTTGATTCAGCCTTAAACGACCCCTGCAGCGCTTTTACATAACCGATTATCCGTCCCATTTTCAACTCCAGTTGGCATTAATCCTGTTCTGACCCCATTCATGAGGCACACTATCTTCTAGTCATAAAATAGCATCTAATTTCAATCAATAGTAAAATATGAACAGCCAAATTTTACTTACACCTATCCAACAAAAAAAGGCCCCGTAAACACCATCGGTGTAAACGGGGCCTTTCTTATAGGTATAAGTGGCGCGCCAGGGAAGATTCGAACTCCCGACCTTCTGATCCGTAGTCAGACGCTCTATCCAGCTGAGCTACTGGCGCACAGGGAGGTTGTTTATCGCTCAAATCGCCGCGATTGTCAATCTATTTTCTCTACCTTTTCGGTTCCGCTTCGAATCCCACGAACGGATCATCTTGATAAATGGCACAGAGGGAGGGATTCGCCCACTTTGTCGCTGGCATCACGCCAGCTCCGGCGTCGGCTCCCCTGCGCTCGCTGCCGCGGGCATCCGTGCCCGCTTTTCCGACATTAAGTCGGCGCTCGCTCCGCTTCGAATCCCACGAACAGATCATCTTGATAAATGGCGGAGAGGGAGGGATTCGAACCCTCGGTACAGGTTTCCCCGTACACTCGCTTAGCAGGCGAGCGCCTTCAGCCGACTCGGCCACCTCTCCGTTTACATTATTCTGTTTTGTATGCGAACCAGCTACGCTTCAAATCCTGCCAGCGCTGGAGTGCTGCTTAAATGGCGGAGGAGGTAGGATTTGAACCCACGGTACTTGCGTACAACGGTTTTCAAGACCGCCGCCTTAAGCCACTCGGCCACTCCTCCGCAACTGTGTATTCAAATTACGTTGCGGTTATCCGCTCCATTCCCCCCATGTAGGGGCGCAGCACTTCCGGGATGACAACGCTGCCGTCTTTCTGCTGGTAGTTTTCCAGTATTGCCAGCAACGTACGCCCTACCGCCAGACCGGAACCGTTAAGGGTATGCACCAGTTCCGGCTTGCCGCCCTCTACCGGACGGTAGCGGATGGCGGCGCGACGCGCCTGAAAATCTCCGAAGGTGGAGCAGGACGAAATCTCGCGATAAACATTCTGCCCCGGCAGCCATACCTCGATATCAAAGGTGCGCGCTGCGGAAAAACCGATATCGCCGCTGCACAGATCCATCACCCGATAAGGCAATTTCAGCCGCCGCAATACCTCCTCGGCGTTATCGAGCAGCTTTTCCAGTTCGGCGTCCGAATCCTGCGGGGCGACAAACTTGACCAGCTCCACCTTGTTAAACTGGTGCTGACGAATCAGGCCGCGCGTATCCCGCCCGTGGGAACCGGCTTCCTTGCGGAAACACGGTGTGTAAGCGGTGTAGTACAGCGGCAACTGCTCCGCCGCCAGAATCTCGTCGCGGTGGATATTGGTAACCGGCACTTCGGCGGTGGGGATGAGGAAATAATCCATCCCCTCGACATGAAACAGGTCGTGCTCAAACTTGGGCAACTGCCCTGTCCCCGTCATGGTGTCTCTGTTTACCATAAAGGGCGGCAGCATTTCAACATATTTGTGCTCGCCGGTGTGCAGGTCGAGCATGAAGTTTATCAGCGCCCGTTCCAGCCGCGCCCCCGCCCCTTTATACAGGGTAAAACGGGCCCCGGCGATCTTGCCGCCGCGCTCAAAATCGAGAATATCCAGCGCTTCGCCGATATCCCAATGGGCTTTGGGTTCAAAGTCGAATTGCGGCAATTCACCCCAACTGCGCAGCTCCACATTGTCATCTTCGCCTCCACCGGGCGGACATTGGGGATGGGGAAGATTAGGAATGGTCATAAGGAAACTTTGCAACTCGTCATTTACCCGGCGCAAATCTTCGTCAAGTTCCTTGATGCGGCTGGAAACCTCTTTCATACGGGAGATTTCATCTTTTACCGTGCTTTTATCCTTTGTTTTGCCGATGAGTGCCGACACCCGGTTTTTCTCCGCCTTGAGCGCTTCGACTTCGCCAAGCAACTCACGGCGGCGGCTGTCCAGCTGCCGCAGGGGCGCAAGGTCTATCTCGTCGCCACGGGTGGCCAGGCGCTGCTGCGCCTGCTCAAAGTTATCGCGCAGGTATTTTATGTCGAGCATGTTTATCCCCCTGTAAAAAATCGCCCCTTCCCTAACACTTATCGCCGCTTTCGTCAACTGCAATCATTGCTGCCACCCTGCTGACGCGTGCCGTTCACCCACCAGTCGCCATCGTCATCAAACCACCAGGCACTGGAATCGGTAGTCCAGATGACCTCGGCCAGCCGTTGCCCGGCAGCGGTACACAGGCGTTTGAACGAGTACGGATACCAGCGTTCGGCGTAGCGGTTGCCCCGGTCTTTCTGTTCTTTCAGCGCCAGGATCATCTCCAGCTGGTCGGCATCATGCGCCAGGCGCGCTTCTGGAGTGTCCTTGCCGCCAAACTCTGCCAGGGCGGCACGGTAATGAGCGGCAAACGGCAGCTCGGCGCTGCCGTCGGCAATGGCGCGTGCTTCGTCCACTTCGGCATATTTTTTATTGACATAATTGAGATCACCCGTGCGTGCTTCCGGCACATCGTGCAGCAAACACATCAGCACCACCCTGGCGCCATCCACGCTTTTATCCATCTGCGCCAGACAATAGCCTATTACCGCGCTGCGATGCGAATGCTCCGCCACCGACTGCGCGCCGCTGCCCAAAAACTGAAAACCGCTGCGCGGCGTTTTTTGCAACATGCCCACTTCAAACAGAAAATTGGCTATGGCGTTCATTGTTTACCTTATCCTCCCAGTTGAATCAGCGCCACCCCGGCCACAATCATCAAGGCGGCGGCAATACGCACCCGACCGCATGGCTCACGCAACGCCAGCACGCCGATAAGCACGCCAAACAGCACATTTACCTGCCGGGCCGGGACCGCGTAAGCCACCGGCGCCATGCTCAAGCCGTAACGAAAAGCGACAAACGAACCCAGCATCACCGGGCCGGAGGCGAGAATCAGTCGCTTGCTCTCTTGCCATTCGCGCCAGATGCGACCGCGATAACGCTGGCGACACAAATTTACGCTCATCAGCACCAACATCATCATTACCAGTAGATAGGTGAAATAAAGCGGATGGTAGCCATTTACTCCGCTTTTATCAACGATGGAACCGATGGAGTAGATAAATCCAGCCGCCAGAGCCGCCTGCACCGCCCGTTGGCGCCAGCTGTACAGCGGACGCAGCAGCAACGCCAGTTCGAAACGCGGCAGTTGCACGCAGTACGCACCCAGCGCCACACCGGCAATGCCACACACCCCGGCTACACTCAGTTGCTCGTGCAGCAGCAGCACGCTCCAGATCGGTACGTAGATCATGGAGGTTTGCGCCAGCGGATAACACAGGGACAGATCGCCATGTGTATAGGCGTAGCCGTTAAACAGATGGTACAGCGAAAAGCACACCGCGCCCGCCGCCGCCAGCAGCGCAGTGCGCGGCGTAACTGGTGGAAACGGCTGAGGCAACAGCAACAGCCACACGTTGAACAGCACGCTGGACGAAACGAACATCCACCAGATAAATACCGTCTTGTCACAACTGCGCTTGACCTGCACATTCCACAGCGCGTGCATCAGGGCGGAAAAAATTATAAAAGCTAGTGCG
>JAMOOS010000025.1 GCA_027065245.1 Desulfuromonadaceae bacterium
TTGTCGCCGGTGCGGTGGCTGGCGATGTGGTGCGTTGTCGTATCGAACAGAATAAAAAACGTTACGCCAGGGCGCGGTTGCTGGAAGTGCTTGAAGCGTCGCCACAGCGCTGTCGCCCCTTGTGCGTGGCCTTTGGCGAGTGCGGCGGCTGCGATTGGCAGCAGATGCCCTATGCGCAACAATGTTACTGGAAACAGCAGTTGTTTGCCGATAATTGCCGCCGTCACGGTCATATTGACGAAGGCAAAATCCTGCCGCTGGTGGCGGCGGAGCAAACATGGGCCTACCGCAGCCGGGTGCAGTTTAAGTGCTACAACAGCGCTGCCGGTTTTGTTATCGGTTTCTATCGGCGCGGCAGCCACTACGTGGTCGGTGTCGATACCTGTCCGGTGCTGGAAACACGCCTGAATGAGCTTATCGCGCCGCTGCGAGCTGTCTTTGACGGCAGCGACTACGCCGCCTGTGTGCCACAGATCGATGCCGCCGTCGGCAGCAACGGCGCGCGGCGCGTGGTTGTCCACTACATCGGCAATGCCAGAGAGGAGTTCTGCCGCTGGCTGTTGCGGCGCTGTGCCGCCATAGATGGCGCGCTGCTGGTGCAGTGCGGACGCAAATCGTCCCTTACCCTGCTGCGTGGTGACGCCGATCTGGCCATCGAAGTAGATGAACCGCCGCTGCGCCTGTGTTACGGTGCCGGAGGCTTTGCGCAAATTCATCTGCAGCAGAACCGCCGCCTGGTAGAGATGGTGGTGCGCGGCAGCGCCGTAGGCTCTACCGATAGCGTTCTCGACATGTACTGCGGCATGGGCAATTTTTCCCTGCCGCTGGCGCGGCGCGCCGCCCGGGTAACTGGAGTGGAAGACTATGCGCCTTCCATCACCTCGGCGCGGCGTAACGCCAGCGCCGCCGGACTGGACAACACCACCTTTTATGCGGCGGCGGTAGAGGGTTATCTGCGCCACTGCACGGCGGCGGTGGATGTGGTGGTGCTCGATCCGCCGCGCAGCGGCGCGCGGGCAGCGTTGGACGGCATCATGGCACTGCGGCCGCGTACCATCGTCTATGTCTCCTGCGATCCTCACACCTTGATGCGCGATCTTGCCATCCTTGGCCGCGACTACTCCGTTACCACTATCCAGGCCGTCGATATGTTCCCCCACACCTGCCACACCGAGGCGGTGGCGATTCTCACGGCGCGCCGGGGTGGTTAGGCGCTTTTTGCTTGTAAAAAATATCTGTCTGTGCTAGTCTCCCGCAGATTAAATCTTTTCATGTGGTAAGTGAAAAGTGGGCGCGTTGCTCACTTTTTTTGTTTTTCAGGGGTAAAAAACGTTCAAGGCGGAGCGGAAACAGTGGCTGGTGAAACAGTTATCACACGGGTAAGTGAGTTGGCGCAACCTCTTATCGACGAGCAGGGTCTGGAGCTGGTGGACGTGGAATATCACACCGGTGGCGGCGCGGTGCTGCGGCTGTTTATCGACAAGCCCGGCGGTGTAAATCTGGACGACTGTGCCGCTTTCAGCCGCGAACTGGGGCTGATTCTCGATGTGGAAGAGGTTATCAGCGGCGAGTATCGGCTGGAGATTTCATCGCCCGGACTGGATCGAATCATTAAAAAAGACAGCGATTTCGCCAGGTTTGCCGGTGAGATGGTGCGGGTGAAAACCACGCTGCCGCTGGATCCTGACGGACGCGGTTATTTGCGTAAGACTTTTATCGGCATATTGCGCGGGCTGGAGAACGACGCCGTGGTGGTGGAATTACAGGAGCCGCCGCCGAGCGAGGTGGCGCTGGCGCGCAACGTGATAGAGCGGGTGAACCTGGAGCCGCAGTTTTAAGCCGCAACAATGTATACAACGCGCAGCATACGGATGCTGACGTATTTTAAGAACATAGGAGAGTGTTAAATGGTTGCTAATCTCAACCACGTTATCGATCAGGTGGTAAAGGATAAAGGGGTGGATAAAGCGGTACTCATCGAGGCGCTGGAATCTGCCGTTCTTTCCGCCGCCAACAAAAAATATCGCAACACCCGCGATCTTGAGGTTCATTACAACACCGAACAGGGCGAAGTTGAACTGTTTGAGTTTGTTACTGTGGTGGACGAGGTGCAGGATTCCTACAAGGAAATTACCCTTGAAGAAGCGCGGGAGATCGACGAAGAGGTGGAGATCGGCGACTGTCTGGGGATGAAAATGGATTCCGGCAGCTTCAGTCGCATCGCCGCGCAGACCGCCAAGCAGGTGATCATACAGAAAGTGCGTGAAGCGGAACGTGAGGGGATCTATAACGAGTTCAAGGATCGTGTCGGCGAGCTGGTTAACGGCATTGTCCGCCGCTACGAACGCGGCGATCTAATTGTCGATCTCGGTCGGGCCGAAGCGCTGCTGCCCCATCGTGAGCAGGTGCCGCGAGAAAATTATCGCCAGTCCGACCGGGTACGCGCCTATATTGCCGAGGTGAAGATGTCGCCCAAGGGGCCGCAGATTATTCTGTCGCGCACTCATCCCAACCTGGTGGTTGAACTGTTTAAAACCGAAGTGCCGGAGATTGCCGAGGGGATTGTCGAAATTGTTTCCTGCTCGCGCGAGCCGGGCAGCCGCGCCAAAATTGCCGTGGTTTCCCACGATCCCGATGTCGATCCTGTCGGCGCTTGCGTGGGGATGCGTGGTTCGCGGGTGCAGAACGTAGTGTCGGAGCTGCGCGGCGAAAAGATAGATATCATCCCGTGGAGTCCGGACATGGCGCGTTTTGCCTGTGCCGCTCTGGCACCTGCCGATGTGTCGCGGGTGTATGTGGATAACGAGAACCAGGCCATGGAAATCATCGTTCCCGACGATCAGTTGTCGTTGGCCATCGGTAAAAAAGGGCAGAATGTACGCTTGGCCGCCCGGCTCATCGAGTGGAAGATTGATATCAAGAGTCAGAGCCGCGCCGCCGAACTGGAGCAGGAGGCCCGCGCCGAAGAGGAGCGTGAGCAGGCTGAAACCGATGCCGCGGCAGAGAACGGCGTTGACGAAGGTGATAACGCTGCCCGGCAAACGGCTGCTGAAGCTGTACCTGACGCCGATGCTGGTGTTGCGCCGGAAGATGGCGTTGCGGATGAGCAAATTAACGCAGACGAGGAGTAGCAGTATTTGAGTGCCAGAGAAGGTGGGCCGCGCCGTACTTGTATTGGTTGCCGCCGCAGCGGCCATCAGAGCGACTTTATCCGTTTTGTCGCTGCCGGTGACGGTACATTGATGATAGACTACCGCCATAAATTACCGGGTCGGGGCGCGTATTGCTGCCTGCAGCGCCAGTGCATTGAGGCGGCGGTTAAAAAACGGGCTTTTGCCCGGGCGCTGAAAAATCCGCAGGTAACGGCTGATTACACCCAGATATGTTCCGCGCTGCGTGAGCAGGTTGTCGGGCGGGTGTTCAATCTTCTCGGTATAGCGCGCAAGGCGGGCGCGGTGCTCAGCGGCAGCCAAATGGTACTGGATGCCCTAAGCCGCGGTGATGATATCGCCATGGTGCTGCTGGCCGAAGATGTTTCGGACGGTATTGGCGACAAAATACGCCACCGGGTCGGACAGGGCGCGGTTGGGTTGCACGAGTGTTTTGACAAGGCTGCGCTGGGGCAGGCCCTGGGATTGGCACAGCGCAGTGTGGTGGCGATAAAACGTGGCCGCCTGGCACAGACAATAGATTACGAGCTACAACGATATGTATATGTAATGGGGGAACTCTAATGGCGAAAATCAGAATATACGAGCTGGCTCAGCAACTGGGCATAGATAACAAGGAACTGCTGGAGCGCTTGCAGAAGGAAGGCATCGAAGCGAAAAGCCATATGAGTGTCATCGACGAAGATGTTGCCAGCCGATTCAAGGAGCAACCGGCTGCTGAACCGCAGGTTGAGGTTACCTTTGAAGAAAAGCGTGTCAGCACCGGTCTGATTCGCCGTCGGCGCAAGGTGGTGGTTACCGCGCCTGCCGAGCCGAAACCGGAGCCACAACCGGAGCCACAACCGGAGCCACAACCGGAGCCACAACCGGCAGCGGAACAGAAAAAGGTGGAGAGTGAAGAACCGCCTGCCGAACAGCCAAAGACTGCTGTTACTGATGCCGCCGCCCCAGTGGATGCCAGCGCCGCCGTGCCTGAGCAGCAGGATAATGCCGATACCGCCGTTGCCGATAGCAGTGCTGATGAAGCCGCCCCCGCTTCTTCTGCTGTTGTGGCGCCGCCGGTTGAGGAC
>JAMOOS010000026.1 GCA_027065245.1 Desulfuromonadaceae bacterium
CGGCAATTTCATCAGGCATCCGTTTGAGCAACCCATGCACAAATGGATCGCTGCGTATATCATCCGGGCTTTTCTGTTGCGTCACTGTCTAATCCTGTATATGTGCTTCGACAAATTGTGCCATCAACTCGTGCAATTTGACCGGCGGCTGTTTCTTGAAATAATGGTAGATGACGCAGTGAGCCATCTCATGAGCGATAACCCGTAGCACCACATTGTTGGTTGATATGTATATTTTCTCGTCCAGTGGTGAGTAAAAAGCGATGAAATCAACCACTCTGTCATATTGCTGTCGGTACACTCTTTGAACCTGTTTTTCGTCGGAAAACAGCACAATCTTCACCACCATATGTTCCGGGTGCATCTCCAGGATGTCCTCCACCTTGCCAATGATGCGGGTAACACGGTTGGCGGCCTGCTCTTTCAGGGTAAGACTGGATCCTCCGCCAAACAGGGAAAAACCACCGTCAAAACGAGTGTTGTCAAGAAATTCCTCCAGAACATCATCATTGGGATAAGTGATGATGAATTTGTCAGACTTAATCTCATAGGCGCAACTGACTACCGGCAACATACACAGCAGTCCGAATATGAGAATTATTCGTCTCAATGGTTACCCTTCCGTATCGCCGTCGGTGCCCCGGTTTTCCTTTTTCAGACGGTACTGCCCTACCACGTCGCTGATAGACTGCAAATGCTTACGAATCCGATCGACATCATCGCTGGTGGCAGCAGCTCTGCTGCTGCCATCTATGGCGGCCAGATCGCGGGAAAGAGCCGCGGTGAATTTATTGAAATCATCAGCCAGGGAGCGAAACTCATCCTTGTCGCGCAGCATTACATGAATATCGAGATTTTTATCCAGCAGCGCATGCATAGTCTTCTCATAGCGGTAAAACGGCCCCACCAAACGATGGGTGTAGAGAATTGACAGCATAACAATCAGTACCGCCGCCACTACCATGGTTATCCAGTTGCTCTCGAGTAACTGCGAGAGAAGCATCAGGGCACTCTTGCCGACGCGCAACCCACCCTGATTGTAGGATATCACCAAGTTTTCTGATGAGATATACAGAAATACCCCAGCGAATATTACCAGAGTTATCAATGCCAGTATAAACGAGTGAAATACCAGCCGCCCCTGTACTTCCTGATTGATAAGTTTTTTCTTGCGCCGATACGGCACAGTTTGCTCAATGTTGGCCATTTTTCCATCTTTCTAAAGCAGTTGAAGAGATAACCGGAGTACGCTGCCGCAATTGATGAAGCCACTGTTCCATCATATAGCTTTTCTGCTCCTTAAGCAATTTTGCCGCTACCTGCTCCCGGGTTGGCGTTTGTCTATCGCCGTCTGGAGTTACCTGCAATATTTTCACCCGGATAACATGACCATCCTGCCACAGCGGTCGGGATATCTGCCCCATGGGTAGTTGTGCCAGCGCATTGCGCAAGCTGAATGGCAGCACGGTATAGCGCTGTTCAACAACCCTCTCGGCAGTGCAATTATCAGCAGTGGTATTTTCGTCGCGGCAGGAATATATCTGCAATTTGTAGCGGCTGTGGCAATTGGCACGATAGCGCTCTATGTCGGCGTCGCTGACATTAGGTTTGAGACTGTTGTAGTGACGATCCACTACCAGTCGCACTAGAGACTGTTCGAGAAATTCCTGCATGGCGTGTACGAATTCCGGTTCCTGGTCCAGACGCTCGCGCTGAGCTTCCTGCAGCAGCAACTCCCGGTCGATAACACTGTTGATGAAATATGCGCGATCGGTGAAGGCATAGGGACTTTTTTTGATGCGCTGCTGTAGGTCCTCCAAAGTATATCTTGCGTTGCCGACAACCAGAGAAGGGTTTTTCACCTGACGGCACTGACAGTTAGAAAAATAATTGTTTAGAGTAAAAGCGGCAATAATCGAAATAATGACTATGGCGGCTATGTTGGCAAAGTATCTCACATCTCTCCCCTTTGCTTGTGTTGCGTATCCATTACTGCATCTGTTGTTCCAAACGATGCAGCCGTTGTTTTATCCACTGCTTTTGCGGTGCCAGCATATGAGCCTGACGAAATTCTTCTACAGCGCGATAGCTGATCCCTTCGCGCTGGTATATATCACCCAGCGCCGCATGCAGCCCGGCATCACTGGCAAATATCTTCAGCGCTTCGTTCAACAGCGCGATGGCAGCTGCATAATCGTGCTGACGCAGGTACAAGCGGCGTAAGCGCCACACTGCGGCACTGGATGGATGCCCGGCAGTCTGCGTAACCCTCCAAGCACTTTTAAAGACCTCCTGCGCCAGTGCCTCGTGGCCGTGTTTGAGCAGATAATCGCCGCCGCGCACCAGCACATTGCTGTTATCCGGCAGCAGTAACGGCAGCAGTCGCGCATCAACACCATAGAGTACCAATAGAACCATAATCTGGTCAAAACTGCCGGGATATTGTTGCAGCGCCCTGGTAACCCAATTGCGTGCCTGCTCACTACGTTGATTGCTGAACAGCCAGGTAATATAAGACAAGTAACGCTGGCTGCTGTATGGATCACAGACTATAGCGGCACGCAGCAATTTATCGGCCAGATCCATATCACCACGGTGTGCCAGTACCAACGCCAGCGCTTCTATATATTCACCATGCAGAGGCCGTAATCGCACCGCCTCCAGATAATTCAAGTACGCCTGATCGCTGTCTCCTGTATTTATAGCTAAATTGCCACAGGCGTACGGCAGTGCAGCATACAGCGGTTGCACATAGTGCAGATTGAGTAACTGCCGCCGCGCTGAGATAGCTGGCAATGTGCCGACACCATAGCTGGCAGTAATGGCGTCCAGACGTCTATCTGCCACGGTAGCTGCGCTGTGCGCCAGCAGCGCCATAACAACAAGCGTCATACAGCCGGTTGTTGTCAGCCATCCACAGCGGTGGTGGTACAGCGCATAGTAGCAACGCCCCTGCTCACTGGGAGCATTGGCCGCAGCACTGTTTACTGCACACAACATGAGAAAATAATAGCCATTGCTGCCGATATAAAAATTGAAATCAGTTACACTGTGGCATAATAACGCCACCATGCCGAACAAACTGCCCAGCCATACAAGACGGGCGAATTCATTGCGACGCCGTCGTACTACCTGCCAGTTTATATACAACAGCCGCAACAGAAACGCCGCTACCAGCATCATGCCGCAGCACCCCAGGGTTACAAGCAGTTCCAGGTAGTCGTTGTGGGCATGATTCACCAGCAATATCCCGGTTTGAGCAGTTTTGTAGCGGGCGTAGCTGTCAATAAATGTGCCTGCGCCGCTACCGAACAGAGGGAAATCTCCAGCCATACGCACACAGTCGCGCCAATACTGTGGTCGCTGATCGGCAATGGCACCGGTGGCGGTCAGAGCACGGTCGAAACGCCCCAGCACTGTATCCCATCCGGCACTACCTACTAGGGTCAGCGCCAGCACCATCATCACCATGATGACAACACCGAACCGACGATATCTTTTGTCGGTTACAAGCAGCAGAGCAAAGACAGCTACGGCAATAGCACTGCTAATAATGCCGCCGCGCGATAGACTGAGCACCACCGTTATCGCCATAATCACAGCCGCCAGTGCCAGAAGCAGGTGTCGGCTGGCTGCCGAAGCGGTAAAAAATTCCACTATCTGTTCTCGCCGGGTGAGATAGTTTACCCGAGGCCGCAAGGCCAGAAACAATGCCAGCAACAGCGGCAATACCATCTCGGCAAAACCGGCGTAATGATTGCCGTTGACAAACGTTCCGAATGGATGGGCGCAACGCTGCGGCCATTTACTCAACAGCCAGAAAATCCGCTCGCCGGGCAACAGATATTGCATCAGGCTGATAAAGGCGTAGCCGCCCCAGAACCAGGCCAGAGTCACCAGTAGGATACGTAATCGCTCCAGAGTGCGGCAGTACTGAATGAGCAGAAAATAGATGGCGGCACCAAGTCCCCAGCGCAGCAGCTCAAACCAAGTGGCACGAGGATGAAGTGACAACGGCATCCAGATATGAGGATCAACTGCCGCCAGGGCAAGCTGGTACTGCCGCCAGGTGCCGGGGGAAAGCATGTGCAGCAACTGCGGCGGCAACGGTACCAGTTGCAGAGCAACAAAGAACACAGCCAGTAACAACAACCCCATACACGGTGGCCGGCACAAAAACTCGCCGTCGCG
>JAMOOS010000027.1 GCA_027065245.1 Desulfuromonadaceae bacterium
GCATCCATCCCCATCGCACTGGATGAAGCTAATCGCAAGGGGATGCTTAAAGAGGGCGATATCATAATGTTCGATGCCTTCGGCGGTGGCTTCACCTGGGGTTCTTGTCTGGTGCGCTGGTAGTTTAATGCAAGGATTTGAAGGGTAACTATACAGATATGTTGGCTTTTGTTTTTCCCGGACAGGGATCGCAGCATGCGGGCATGGGCAAGGAACTGAGCGAAAATTTTGCCATCGCCCGGCAGGTGTTTGAAGAGGCGAACGACGCTTTGGGCATGGATATAGCGCGGTTGTGTCACGAAGGGCCGGATGAAGAGCTTAAGCTCACTGCCAATACGCAACCGGCGATTCTTACCACCAGCGTAGCGGCGTTGCGGGTGGTGCAGCAGGAAACCGGTCTTACACCGGATTTTGTTGCCGGTCATTCACTGGGGGAGTATTCGGCGCTGGTGGCGGCTGGCTGTATGCAGTTTGCTGATGCGGTGCGCAGTGTGCGCCAGCGTGGTCAGTTTATGCAGCAAGCGGTGCCGGTAGGCACCGGAGCCATGGCGGCGATTCTCGGTGTCGATGCCGATGATCTGGCGCAGATATGTGCCGAGGCGGCGCAGGGACAGGTGGTATCACCGGCCAATTTCAATGCACCGGGGCAGATTGTCATAGCTGGTGATGCTGCCGCTGTGGATCGGGCCATTGCTCTGGCCAAAGAGCGCGGAGCGCGCAAGGCGATGATGCTGCCGGTGAGTGCGCCGTTCCATTGCGCTCTGATGGTTCCCGCCGGTGAGCGCTTGCGTCCGGTGCTGGAACAGGTTGATTTTGCGCCCCTGCAGGTGCCGGTGGTATCTAATGTGGAGGCGTGCGCCAACGACGACAACGACAGGGTGCTGGAACTGCTTATCCGTCAGGTCAGCGCGCCGGTGCGCTGGGAGGAATCGGTGCGCTGGATGATTGACAACGGAGTAGAGCGGTTTGTCGAAATCGGTGCTGGTAAAGTGCTGTGCGGCCTGATCCGCCGTGTAGAACGGAAAATTCCTGTGGCCAATGTGGAAAACGTGGCTACGCTCAAGGCGTTGCAGTAAGCGGAGGGAAACCATGCAGTTTAACGACAGGGTTGCCATAGTAACCGGCGCTTCGCGCGGTATAGGTCGCAGTATTGCCGAGTACCTGGCGGCGCGTGGGGCGGCGGTGGTTGCGGTCAGCCGTAATAGTGCCGATACAGCCGCGCTGGTGCAGCAGATTGAAGCTGATGGCGGCAAGGCCATGTCTGTGCAGGCCGATGTGGCGGTGGCTGCCGATGTGGATGCCATGATTGCGGCGGTGCAGGAACGCTTTGGTCGCGTCGATATCCTGGTCAACAATGCCGGTATCACTCGCGACAACCTGCTGGCGCGCATGAAGGAAGACGACTGGGACACCGTACTTGATGTCAATCTCAAGGGCGCGTTTCTGTGTACCCGTGCGGTGGCGCGGATAATGAGCAAACAGCGCTACGGGCGTATTGTAAATATCAGTTCGGTGGTGGGGCAGATGGGTAACGCCGGTCAGGCCAACTACTGTGCCAGCAAGAGTGCCTTGGGCGGACTTACCCGTTCCAACGCCCGTGAGCTGGCGCGGCGCAATGTAACGGTAAACGCAGTTGCTCCCGGTTTTATCGAAACCGATATGACTGCCGGTCTGGCGGAAAAAGTACGCAATGAAATGCTGGGTCAGATTCCCCTGGGTCGTTTTGGTACAGTGGATGACGTAGCGGCAGCGGTGGCTTTTCTGGCCTCGGAGCAGGCTGGATATATCACCGGACACGAGTTGTCGGTGAATGGTGGTATGTACATGTAAGCGGTAAATTGCAAATGACTTTTCAGGCCAGTTCACGTCGCTGCTTCTGTAGGCTGTGATGATGGTGGCATTGGATACATCAGCTGATTAGCTGTTAACACAAAGCATGGAGGAAAGCATGGCTTCAATTGAAGAGAGAGTTCAAGGTATTGTAGCAGAACAACTGGGAGTGGAACTGGAACAGGTCACTGCCGAGGCGTCTTTTATGGACGATCTGGGTGCAGATTCCCTCGATACTGTTGAGCTGGTTATGGCGCTGGAAGAGGAGTTCGATATCGAGATCTCCGACGAGGACGCCGAAAAGATCCAGACCGTCAAGGATGCTATCGATTACGTAACCAGCAACTCCTAGCCGCGGTTGTCTGGTTGGTTTGTCAGGGGGAGGATACTGCTTGCGGTTTCCTCCTCCTGTTTTACTGCCACTGACCCTGTTCAGTGCAGTTCAGAGCACGGTTGCGTGGCCGTGTTGTGAAATGCCCTGAAGTTGTAGCGGTGGCACATGTTCGTAAACTTATATCATCAAACGCACCGGAACATTCACAAAGGATGATAACATGCGTAGAGTAGTCGTTACAGGAGTAGGAGTTGTATCTTCACTGGGAACCGGAGTCGACAAGAGCTGGCAGGCAATTGTGGCTGGCAAGTCCGGTATCGATACTATCACCCGTTTTGATGCCTCTGATCTGCCATCGCAGATCGCTGGTGAAGTTACCGATTTCGATCCCAAAGAGTTTATGCCGGCCAAGGAAGTGAAAAAGATGGATCCGTTCATCCAGTATTCCCTTGCCGCAGCCGAGATGGCCATGGCTGATTCCGGGCTGGAAGTTACCGACGAGAACGCCGAACGGGTCGGGGTGCTGGTCGGTTCCGGGCTGGGTGGACTGCCGGCCATCGAAAAATATCACAATGTGCTGAACAAATCGGGTTATAAGCGGGTATCGCCGTTTTTTATTCCCATGCTGATTACCAATCTGGCGCCGGGGCAGATCTCCATCCGCTTTGGCGCCAAGGGGCCAAATGTGTCGTCTGTTTCCGCCTGCGCCACCGGTACCCACTCCATTGGCGACGCCTACCATATTATTGCCCGTGGTGATGCCGATGCCATGATCGCCGGTGGCACCGAATCCACCATCACGCCGCTGGCGGTGGCCGGATTCTGTGTTATGAAGGCGCTGTCCACCCGTAACGACGATCCCCAGGCGGCCAGCCGACCTTTTGACAAGGATCGCGACGGTTTTATCATGGCGGAGGGTGCCGGAATTGTGGTGCTGGAAGAGTACGAGGCGGCCAAAAAGCGTGGCGCAAAAATCTACGCCGAAATCGGTGGCTACGGCCTCACCTCAGATGCCTACCATCTAACCGCGCCGGCGCCGGAAGGCGAGGGCGCTGCCCGCTGTATGAAGATGGCGCTGAATAATGCCGCTGTCAATCCTGAGCAGGTGGATTATATCAATGCCCACGGTACCTCAACGCCGTTCAATGACATGTACGAAACCATGGCTATCAAATCGGCTCTTGGTGATCACGCCTACAAGACCATGGTCAGCTCAACCAAGAGTATGACCGGCCATGCCCTGGGTGCCGCCGGGGCAATGGAAGCGATCTTTTGTCTCAAGGCCATGGAAACCGGCATTGTGCCGCCCACCATCAATCATCATCAGCCGTCGCCGGAGTGTGATCTCGACTACGTGCCCAACACGGCGCGTGAGGCTAAGATAGATGTGGCCATGTCCAATTCTCTCGGCTTCGGTGGCACCAACGCCACTTTACTGTTCAAACGGGTATAGGTTCATGACACTGTTGATTGCCAGTGATCACGGTGGGTTTGAGCTGAAGCAGTTTTTGCTGCAGCGGCTGCGTGCTGCCGGGCGGGAAGTAGAAGATCTCGGTACTGATGATGGCAGTGTTTCGGTTGACTATCCCGATTACGCCGCCGCAGTGGCGGCTCGGGTGGCCGGTGACAGCAGCGTGCTGGGGATTCTGGTGTGCGGCACCGGCATCGGCATGTCCATAGCTGCCAACAAGTTTGCCGGTGTGCGTGCTGCTCTGGCGCACGATGAGTTTACCGCCCGCATGGCGCGAGAGCATAATAACGCCAATATCCTAGTGCTGGGCGGGCGGGTACTCGATGCAGATGCCGCCTGGCAGATGGTGCAGGTGTGGCTTGGTGCCGCCTTTGAGGGCGGTCGCCATCAGAATCGGCTCGACAAGATAACGCAGTTGGAACAGGCGCGCTGTTAGCACCGCAGTGCGAAACGCTCTGTGTTGTGGTTGCCGCACCGGGCGGC
>JAMOOS010000028.1 GCA_027065245.1 Desulfuromonadaceae bacterium
GGCAATAACGGCGCATTCCACCCGGTCGTTGTCGCTGGTGCCGGTGCCGTGGGTATTGATAAAATCGATGTCAGCAGCGGTTAGCGCCGCGGCGGCAAACGCCTCATCAAGCGCCCGGCGCAGGCCACGCCCGTCCGGATGGGGCGCAGTAAGATGCCAGGCATCGCTGCCGCTGCCGTAGCCACGCACCACACCGCGCACCGTCGCGCCACGGTGTTGACACGAGGAGCGGCGTTCCAGAACCAGCAGCGCCGCGCCCTCACCAAGGTTCAATCCCTTGCGGTCGCCGCTGAACGGACGACACAGCTCCGTACTGCTTATCTGCAATGCGGCAAAACCGTTGTAAGTGGTGCGACACAGTTCGTCGGCACCACCGGCCAGCACTATGTCGCACAGTTCCTGCTCAAGCCACATTTTGCCAATGCCGATGGCGTCGGTGCCGGATGAGCAGGCGTTAAGCAGGGTTTGCGCCGGGCCGGTAAAAGAGAACTCCCGCTGAATAGCGGCAGCGGGATTATAACGCCAAAAGGCGTCGATGGCGGTAAGTGACGGCGTTTCACCGCCGCGGTAGGCCCGGTAAAACGCCTCGATATCGACACTGCTGCCCACGGTGGTGCCAACAATAACGCCGACGCGCCTGCTGCGCAGCTCGTCCAGCTCCCAACCGCAGTGGTTTATGGCCTGAAGCGCGGCGTAACGGGCAAGGGCGGCGGTACGCACAAACGGTGCCACTGCGCTGCCGTAACCATCCAGCGCGGCGGTTACGGCAAACACCGGTTCCAGCGGCTGATGGTCGGCGGTAAAATGGCACGGTGGCGCGGCATTGCGCCTTCCGGCCAGCATGGAGTCAAGTGCGGCGGCGACATTCTCTCCGGCGGCGCATACACAACCGATGCCGCTGACACAAACCTCGTCCATGGACCTTACTTGCCCTGTCTGGATACGATAAAGTCGGCCAGGGACTGTACCGACTGCAACGCCGGTCGGCCCTCTTCCAAATCTTTTATCTCAACGCCGAAATACTTGTTGACCAGTACCGACAACTCCACCGCGTCCAGAGAATCGAGCCCCAGCCCCTCCTCCTCGCCGAACAGTGCTTCGTTGTCGTCAATCTCATCCGGGGTTATATCTTCCAGATTGAGGTCTTCTACCAGTATCTGTTTTATTTTCTGCTTGATTTCTTCGCTCATAGTCGGCTCCATCTATATAATAAACTACTTTAACTGTTACCTGTAACTTATTGCCACATATCGAAAAAATTATAAAACTGATACGGATACCTTGCGCAGTATCGCTCCAGTACGGCGGCATAACGGCACGCATAAGGACGATAGCTGTCGCAGCGCCGCCCCAGAGCGCGCGGCACCTCAAGTACCTCGGCCACCTCCATCAGATAGCTGCCGTCATCACGGCGATGGCTGGTGAGCACCGCAATGGGCGCACCGGTACTGGAGGCCAAATGATAGGCACTTACCGGCAGCGCCACCTCGCCGCCGAGCAACGGTACCCGTACCACGTTCTTCTCCCGCGGCGGCACCCGGTCGCCCATGATGGCGAGGATACCGCCATCCTTGAGCACGCCAAGCATCTCCAGCGCGCCGCCGAGATAACCGTTCGGGTCGATAACCTCAAAAGCGAATCCGCCGCCATGACGCTGTTCAAAAACGCTGGCATGGTGGTGCATCAGCATATACACCGGCTGCTCCAGCGCGGCAAACGCCGCCACCGCCATCTGCCAGCAACCGACATGGGACAGCAGCAGAATCATGCCACGCCCCTCGTCGCGCAAACGGAACAGCGTGTCGCGCCCGCGTAACGAGACCGCAAAAGTATCGCTGCCGAGCACGCTGGCGATAACCCGGTCAAGGATGGAACGGCCAAATGAATGCACCAGGCGGTAGCAGTGCCACCAGTAGTAAAAACCCACCGCGCGCGGAAAACGGCGGCGCAGATAGGGCGCGCAACTGCGACGCACCTGCGCATTGAACAGCACGTAGCAAGCGCAGACCACGTACAATAACATATACGCCGGAGCTCTGCCAGCAACGCGGATAATCAGGCGGAACAGTGTCATCCCCATAGTTGGCGGCGTCAGTTCCACCCCCTCTTGTACCGGAGCGGCGCTCATGACATCTCTCCACGGCGCGGCGTCACCCGGATGGCACCTTGCTGCATGGCGTAGCTGACAGCAAACACCAGCCCCCCTCCCAGCAGCGCCAGCAACGGGCCGACCACCAGTGAGCCGATAAACCATTCGTACAGCCGTTGCAGACATTCGCGCCCCAGGGTGGTAAAACTCACCTCGGTGAGCCAGTGACCGTGGCGCAGGTAATAACCGACCTCGATACACAGCGCCGGTACCAGGGGCGGCACACACAGATTTCCCGCCGCCACCGCCAGATAGCGGTTGACACCGACATAGCCGGCCACAAACAAGGTAACTACGGTATGACAGGCGATAAGGGGCAGCGCGCCGAGAAAAATCCCCACCGCCGTGGCCAGCCCCAGCCGCAGCGGCGATATATCCTGCGCCAGCAGGCTGCGCAGCGACTGCAGCGGTCGCCGCCACGAAAACGGCGCTGTGGTGCGCGGTACCAGCCGCCGGTGCGGCCACGGCAGCATGGCGCGCATACACAGACGGTTGTTAAGCCACGCCAGGCGCAGGTTGTCGCGCCATTTGTCAAAATGGGATATACGCTGCGCCGCCGGAGCGTAACGCACCTGCACTGGCACGTCGCACAGCTCCAGCCCAGCCCAGGCGGCACGCACCAGCACCTCCACCTCAAAGGCGAAACCACTCTCGCTAAAATCGAGTTGTGTCAGCAATGTTAGCGGATAGGCGCGAAAACCGCTCTGTACATCGCCCAGACGACAGCCGGTTTCCACCCGTAGCCAAAAATTGGAGAAAGCCCGGCCAAAACGGGAAGAAAACGGCACGTTGGCAACAGCAAAATCGCGCCGCCCCACCTGCACCGCCAGCGGTTTTGCGGCAATGGCGGCGATAAAAGCCGGTATATCCTCCGCCAGATGCTGACCGTCGGCATCAATAGTTATAATATGACTCATACCGCGCCCGGCGGCGTAGCGCGCCGCCGTCAACACTGCCGCGCCCTTGCCGCGATTGCGTTCATGGCGCAGCAACGCCACCCCCATCCGCTCCAGTTCGGCGCGCACGGCGGGCCAGGCGGCGGCACTGCTGCCATCGTCCACCACCACCAGATGGGGATGCTGTGCCAGACAGGCACGCGCCACCGCCACCACAGTGGCGCAATGGTTATAGTGGGGAATCACCACCATTATCCGCTGCCCGCTCATCGGCGCGCAATCGTCAATCGTCGCCAATGCGCTTACCCCGTTTGACAAAAGAGAGAAACCCGCCCAGATTGGCGATAAAGCGATACCAGCTGTGGGGCGATTTCCACATCATGGCCACATAACCCAGCAACACTTCAGGGCGATGGAAATGTCCACGGTAAAAATCGGCAAACAACTCCTCCAGCCGCTGCTCGGTCATGCCGTGGGTAACAAATTGAAAACTCATGCAGTCCATCTTTTCCCAATCCTCGCTGAAACTGCCGAGCTGGTGGATATTCTGATACAAGGGCGAGCCGGGAAACGGCGTAAACTTGGCCACATTCAAATCGTCGATGGGCAGGCTGAAGATATAATCCATGCTGCGGCGGATACTCGTCTCCGTCTCCCCCGGCAGCCCGACCATCATCAGCGCCTTTACCCGGATACGGTGTTTCTTGATCAGGGCAATGGTGGCAGCCAGCATATCCAGATCGGGATTCTGGCGATGCTGCGCCAGCAGGTCGGGATCGCCGGTTTCTATACCCAGGCTTATCATCCAGCAGCCCGCCGCTTTCATCAGCGCAATAAGCTCATCGTCCACATGCTCGGCGCGCACGGCGCAGTTAAAGGTCATTCCCAGCGGCTGGTCAATCATCAGGCGGCAGAAATCCACCACCCGCTGGCGGTGGAAGGTAAACTGGTCGTCGTAAAAATTGATGTGGCGGATATTATAGCGCTGACGCAGATGGTGCAAGTGAGCGTAGAGATAGGCGGCGCTGTTGTAACGGAAAGTACGCTGAAAC
>JAMOOS010000029.1 GCA_027065245.1 Desulfuromonadaceae bacterium
GGCTGTCGGCGCGGCAAAACAGCGGCGGCTATTGTCGCCGCCATCAGCGCCGCACTGCAGCAATGCGATATCTCCCTTAAGCGGGTGCGTTTTATTGCCACCGCCGACGTAAAGGCCGACGAAGCTGGTCTGCTGGCGGCGGCACAACAGCTGGGGGTTCCCCTGCGCATTATCGACAGCGAACAGATCAACTTGAGCTGCGCGCCGTTTGAGCGCAGCGATTTTGTACAACAGCAGGTAAATCTGCCGGGAGTATGTGAACCGGCGGCATTACTCAGTGGACGGAGGACATCATTAATACTGCACAAAACAGCATACGACGGCATAACGGTGGCCATAGCGCGGGAAAACTGTTTCTCGTTGGCATAGGACCGGGCAGCGCCGCCGACCGCACCGCGCGCGCCTGCGCCGCCATCAGCGCCAGTGACGTGGTGGTGGGATATCACCTGTACGTTGAACACATCCGCGACCTGATCGACTCGCAGCGGGTAATAACCTCCGGCATGATGGGGGAGGAACAACGCTGCCGCGCCGCTCTGGAACAGGCGCAAGACGGTCATACCGTGGCATTGATTTCGTCCGGCGACGCCGGAATGTACGGTATGGCCGGATTGGCCATGGAGATGGCGGCGGCAGAGGGATTTGCACTGGAGATGGAAGTGGTTCCCGGTGTTACCGCCGCCTGCAGCGCGGCAGCACTGCTGGGCGCGCCGCTGATGCTCGACAGCGCCACCATCAGCCTTAGCGATCTGCTTATCCCGTGGGAAACCATAGTGCGCCGCCTGCGTGCCGTTGCCGAGGCCGATCTGGTGGTGGCGCTGTACAATCCACGCAGTCGCAAGCGAATCCATCAACTGGAAGACGCGGTGGCGATTCTGTCCGCCCGGCGCAGCGGCGCTACACCGGCGGCGGTGGTTACCGCCATCGGCACCAGCGATGAACGGGTGGTTCTGTGTACCCTGGCTACCCTGCTGGAGCAGGAGATAACCATGCGTTCCATCGTTATCGTCGGCAATTCCACCACCTGCGTAATTGATGGGCGCATGGTAACGCCACGGGGCTACTATAACCGATGAGCGGCGACATTGCGCACATACTGCTGCTGGGCGGCACCAGCGAAACCGCGCCGCTGGCGGACAAAATCGCCGCTGCCGGTTACCGGGTGCTGGTATCCACTGCCACCGACGCCCCGCTGGCCACGGGCAGCCATGCTGCGATTGCCAGACGCTGCGGCCCTCTGGATGCTGCGGCCATGGCTGCTGTGCTGCGCCAACATGGCATTGCAGCCATAGTGGATGCCACCCATCCTTATGCCGAGCAGATTCACGCCACCGCCCGCCAGGTCGCTGCCGCCAGCCAATGTCCGTACCTGCGTTACCAGCGCCGCGCCGCCGTGGTCGCCAGCGCTGCCGTGGACTACGCCGACGACCATCGCCACGCCGCCAGTCTGGCCTGCCGCAGCGGCGAGCGGGTATTGCTGACCACCGGCTCACGCCATCTGGCCGAATACGTGGCCGCCGCCAGACACCACGGCTGTGCGCTGTTTGCCCGGGTGCTGAATCATCCTGATTCGGTGGCGGCCTGCGCAGCGGCGGGACTAAAACGGAATAACTGTCTGTTTGCCCGCGGCCCGTTCAGCCATGCCGATAACCTGGCACTGCTGCGCCGCTGGCGGATTACCCGGCTGGTAACCAAGGACAGCGGCAGCGCCGGTGGCGTAGCTGAAAAAATCAGTGCTGCCCGCCAGCACGGCTGCGGCGTAGTGGTGTTGCGCCGCCCCGATGACAATAACAACAACTATACCAGCATGGATGCCCTGGTGGCGGCGCTGCCGCCCCAAGGCGGGAAAGCAAAACGATGACCAACACAGGAATTGTCTATCTGGTGGGTGCCGGGCCCGGTGCCGCCGACCTGATAACACTACGCGCCCTGAACTGCCTGAAACAGGCGGACGTGGTGCTGTACGATCACCTGGCCAACGAACAACTGCTCGACCATGCCGCCGCCGCGGAGCAGATCTACGTGGGCAAGAGCTGCGGCCGCCACACCATGCCGCAGCAGGAGATAAACTCGTTACTGGAGCAGAAAGCGCGCGCCGGCAACACCGTTGTACGCCTGAAGGGAGGCGATCCGTACATATTTGGCCGCGGCGGCGAGGAAGCGCTGCACCTGGTAGCGGCGGGCATCCCCTTTGAGGTGGTGCCGGGGGTAACCGCCGCCTGCGCCGCTGCCGCCTGCACCGGCATTCCCCTGACCCACCGCGCCTTGAGCAGCGGCGTAAGCCTGATTACCGGCCATGTGAGCAAAAACCGCGACGAGCTGAGCGCCATCGACTGGCGCGAACTCGGCGGCGGCAATACCACGCTGGTATTTTATATGGGGCTGGGCAACATAACCACCATCTGTTCTCAGCTTATCGCCCATGGCCGCGCCGCCGACACGCCGGTGGCGGTTATCAGCAGTGCCACCACCGCAGCACAGCGCCAGGTTATCACCACCCTGGAACATGCTGCCAACGCGGTACGCCGCGCCGCTCTGAGCGCGCCTACCCTCATCATCGTCGGCGCGGTGGTGGTGTTGCAGGCGCAACTGGCGCCGCAACGGAATAATCGTTGTGGAGATTGAGCTGTGGCAGTACGGCGCGGTATTCATCCTCATCGCCTTTGCCGGGTTTATCGACGCCATCGCCGGGGGCGGCGGTCTTATCACCATCCCCACCTATCTGGCGCTGGGAGTACCGACACCACTGATACTCGGCACCAACAAATGTGTCAGCTCGTGCGGCACCTCGTTTGCGGTGTTCCGCTATATCCGCTCCGGCGCCATAATGTGGCGCACGGTAACCTGCGCCATTATCGCCGCCCTTGTCGGCTCGGCAGCAGGAGCGGCGTGCTCATCGTACTTAAGCCGCAGCGACATCTTCGCCCTGCTGCTGGCGGTGGTGCCGCTGCTGTTCTACCTGCAAAGCCGCCACATGAGTATCAGCACCGCCCCGGCGCAACTGTCAACCGCTCAGACCCTGGTGCGCTCCACCCTGGCCGGGCTGGTTATCGGTGCCTACGATGGCATCTTCGGCCCCGGCACCGGCACGTTTCTGCTGCTGGCGTTTATGTTGTTTCTGCACATGGACAGCCGCGCCGCCAGCGCCAACGCCCGCATTGTCAACTACGCCGCCAACGTCTCTGCCTTTGCCTGGTTTCTCTGGCACGGCCTCATCTTCTGGCCCATCGCCGCCGTGGCCATCTGCGCCGCCATCTGCGGCAACTGGCTCGGCAGCGGCATGGTTATCAACAACGCCGATAGAGTAGTGGTGCCGGTCTACCGGCTGGTGCTACTACTGCTGCTGCTCAAGTGCGGCTACGATCTGCTCGTTTAAAAACCGGGACACAAAAACGCTTTTTGCACTTGCTGTAATAACCAGTCATTTATGTCACGGCAAAATACCACGCCCGTATGGACTTGCGCGGCAATTTACACTATTGTTGTCGCGCCGCCGCCATATTAATCCTTGCATCCTGGCGGCGACGGCACTAGGATGGCAAATAATAACCGATTTAGTTTTCAATATCAACCGCCCCTGCGGGTGCAGGGCAGATACAAAAGGATGCGCCATGTTAGCCCCAAGAGTGATCCGCCTTCTGGAAGATATCGTTGGCAGCGACAATGTAACCTGCGACGCCAACGACATGCTGTGTTATTCCTACGACGCCACGCGGCAGAGTTTTCTCCCCGACGCGGTGGTGTTCCCCGCCGATGCCCAGCAGGTGGCATTGCTGGTGAAGATGGCCAACGTGGAGAATATTCCTCTGTTTCCGCGCGGTGCCGGCAGCGGTTTCAGTGGCGGCAGTCTGCCGGTAAACGGCGGCATTGTGGTGGTAACCAGCCGCATGGACAAAATCATCGCCATTGATGAGGATAATCTGGTGGCCACGGTGGAGCCGGGCGTGGTAACAGAACAGTTTCAGCAGGCGGTGGAAAAGGTGGGATTGTTTTATCCTCCCGATCCCGCTTCTTTAAAGTTCAGTACATTGGGCGGCAACGCCGCTGAATGTGCCGGTGGGCCGCGCTGTGTCAAGTACGGTGTTACCAAGGAT
>JAMOOS010000030.1 GCA_027065245.1 Desulfuromonadaceae bacterium
AACCGATCCGCTTACCGGGCTGTACAACCGCCGCCATACTTTGACTCAAGCGGATATCGAAGTAAAAAAAGCCCACCGTGGCAACGCCGATCCTCTGGCAGTCATAATGATGGATATTGACCATTTTAAGCAAATCAACGACACCTACGGCCACGAAATTGGCGACAAAGTGCTGCAGAATGTGGCCATAGTACTGCGCAACGGCTGCCGCGCTTCCGATCTGCTATGTCGTTACGGCGGCGAGGAGTTTCTCATCGTCATGCCCAACACTTCCACGGCAGGTGCCGAAATCAGCGCCGAAAAAATCCGCCGCGCCCTGCAACAGCATACCTTTGACATCAACGGCAACTCGTTTGCTGTTACCGCCAGTTTCGGCATCTCTGAATGGCAGGGGGAAGACGATATCTGGCCAGCGTTGCGCCGCGCCGACAACGCTCTGTATCAGGCGAAAAACAATGGCAGAAACTGTATCTGCACCCATTGATGATGGTCTCGCAAAACCTATAAGATGGCCAAGCAAAAATTTCGTCCCCCAAGGCACAAGTGGTTGTTCAAGGGTGAAGGCATGCGTGTTGTGATGTCAAAGTTCTGCGCCGCCATCATTGATGCGTTTACGCTCAGTTTATACGCCGACAACCGGGGCCGGTGATGGTGCTGATACCGCCGGGTGAGCTGTTGACACTGATACGGGTGGAGATGCGTTCTTTGAGCGCCGCCACATGGGAGATAACGCCAATCAGCTTGCCATCCTGGCGCAAACCGGCCAGGGTTTCCAGCGCGGTTTCCAGCACTTCCTCATCCAGGGTGCCAAATCCTTCATCGAGAAACAGAGAATCCACGCGCACGTTGCGGCTGGCCATGCACGATAACCCCAGAGCCAGTGCCAGACTGACGATAAAGCTCTCACCACCGGACAGATTTTTGGTGGAGCGGATCTCACCGGCCTGATAGCTGTCGATAACATTCAGTTCCAGCGGCCGCACGGCATCGCGTACCAACAGGTAGCGATCACTCATACGACGCAACTGGCGGTTGGCGTGACTGACCATCACCTCAAAGGTAATCCCCTGGGCAAAGTTACGGAATTTCTTGCCGTCGGCGGAACCGACAAGTTCGTGCAACTGTTCCCAGCGCGCACATTCACGCTGCTGGTCGGCCACGGCCCTCAGGCGTTGCTGCTGGTTACGGCGCATGGTGTCAATATCGTGCAATTCCTTACTCAATGCGCCGATACGCTGTAACAAATCATGTTGTTCCCGGCGCACCTGCGCCGCCGCCTGCTGCAGATCCTCCACCGACTTCTCACTCAATGCCCGCTGCCGCTGCTGCGCCAGCAGTTCCTCCTTTTCACGCAACCTGGCCTGCAAGGCGATAAATTCGTCGTCGATCTGCCGCGCCTGCTCCGCCAGATGTCTGCGCTCATCCTCCGGCAGTACTGCGGCGCGATATTGTTCTTCATCGACAAAATCAGCAGCAGCCAGTCGGCGGCTGAACTCCTGTTCCAGCGTTGTCAGCTGCTGCGCCCTGCCCTGCAGCGCCTGAGTCAACTCTACAACCCGCTCTGCAAGGCGAGTCTGCTCCGCCTGCGCCGCCGCCAGTCTGGTTTGCGCCTGTTCACGCTTATCTGCCGCCGCCGCCAGCGCCGCCGCCAGCCGCTGTTCTTCCTCATCTGGAGCTGCGCTGCCAAACAGATGTCGCCGTTTATCCTGTAACTGCTGCTGCCGGTGCAGCAACTCCTGCTGGTGCTGCTGCGCCGTTTCCAGTGCAGCACGCAACTGCTCAAGTCCTTCACTGCGCCGGGCGATGGCCTGTTTCAGCCCTTCCACCTCCTGCGCCAGAGTGTTTTGCCGTTGCTGCAAGTGTTGCCAGCGCCGCCGCCGTTCGCGCAATTGCTCCAGCACACTGTCCAGAGTAGCTACAACCGGCGCCGCCATGCCAAAGGGTTCCACCGCCTCGGCCAGATGAGCGAGCAAATCATCGCGACGGCGACAGCAGCCGTCGGCTTCGCGTTGTAACTGCTTCACCTGCTGCTGCGCCAGTTCGCGGCAACGGCTCGCTTCGCCAAGGTTGCGCTCCAACTGTGCAGCAGTTGCACACGCCTCGTCCAACTCACGGCGCAACTCCTCCAGGCGGGCGACAAGCTGTTCCGCATGCGCCACTACCGCTGCGACACTGTCCAGTTCGTGGCGACACACCTCAAGACGGCGTTCCAACTGACTTTGCAACGTTGCTGCGTCTGTATCATCGCTCACAACTACTTGCAGGCGTCTGTAGATATCAGTGATGGCTGTATGCGCCTCGGCACGCCGCTGCGCCCACTCCCGCCTGCGCTGAGCTATCTGTTCCAGCTCTCCGCTTACGCCAGCCAGCTCGGTTTGCGCCAGGGTAACCGCGCCCCTCACCTGCTCCAACTCGGCACGAACCGCCTGGAGACGCTGACGAGTATCATCCGGTTGTGCCGCAATGCCGTGGGCGTACGGATGCTCCAGCGCGCCACATAACGGACACGCCTCACCATCACGCAAACGGCCGCGCTCCTCTTCGAGGGCGACGATTTTCACCTCTAACTGCAGCTTCTCTTCCTGATGATGGCACTCCTGCTCAAGATGGCGCTGCTGCTCCAACTGCTGCGCCAGCCGCTGCTCAAGAATGCCGCGCCGCTGCTGCAGCTTGTCACGGCAGGATGTCAGCTCATCCAGTTGCAGGTCGCTGCGCACCATCTGCGCACTGTTTTCCAGCGCCCGCGTCAGCAGTTGCTCCTGCTCCCGCAGCAGTTGCTGCTGGTGCCGCCACCCGGCCAGATCACGCGCGCTCAGCACATCTTCCAGGCACTGCTGCTTAAGTTGCAACTGCTTTTGCACCTCGTCACGGCGACTGAGCGCCTGTTGCCAGTGCCGCTGGCACTGTTGCCACGCCGTGCTGCGCTGTTCCAGATCGAGCTGCGCCTGATTTCTGGCGCTGTTAAGGTCGTCCAGTTCACGCTCACTCGCGCTCACCTGCGCACACAGGTTCTCCAGCCCGGTCAGTTGTTCCACCAGCGCCGCATCGACGGCATGATGACGCAGGGACGCACAAACTTCGTCCAATTCTTTAGCTTTTGCAGATAACTTATTGTTATCAATGCTGTTTTTACCTTCAATAACAGCAATATCTTTTTGTGTTGCCGCCACAGTGGCGGCGGCTGTTTCAAGATGGGGCGTCAGTGCGGCAATCTCCAGATCGAGCTCACGCACCTGGCGCAGCAACGGCAACTGCCGCTGTTGTTCGCGCCGCGCCGCAGCTACCGCCTCAACGGCATCATCCAGCGCCACCCCGGCGCTGGCAACGGCGTTTTCCGCCGCCGGTATAGCCGCGCGTACCTGCTCCAGCGCCGCCTCATCACTCTGCTGCTGACGTCGTTGCGCTGCTAACGCTGCGTAAGGAGCATCCAGTTCCAGCGCCGCATTGGCGCGCTGCAGGCGCTGGCGCCTGGCGCTAAACTGCTGCAAACGCTGCTGCAACTGCTCGTGCCGCTGGCGAGCGGAAAGCAATTCCTGCTCCAGACGGCTGATCCCTTCACGCCACTGCAGCGCTTGTTCCGCATCAAACAGCTGCCGCTCCACCTGACTTTGCTGGTGCTGCAACTGTGCCAGTTCCTCTTTCATCTGCCGCAACTGCTCAGCATCGGGCAAATGCAGAGCGTCCAGTTCTTGCTGCAGCGTCTCTAGGCGATGGCGTTCATCGCCACGGCGCTGGTGTACCTGCATCGATATCTGACTGTAGATGTCGGTGCCGGTTATCTGTTCCAGAATCGGCGCACGCTCATCGGCGTCGGCCTGAAGAAAAGCGGCAAAATCCCCCTGCGCCAACAGCATGGAGCGGGTAAAACGCGCGAAATCCATGCCGGTAAGCTCCTCTACGCGGCTGCCGACCCGGCGCAGGTGGGTTTCCAGTACCGCGCCAGTGTCGGCGGCGGCAATCTCGTGGCGCGGCGGCTGTAATTCGCCATCAGCTTTTTTACGCGCCCGCCGCTGACTCCAGTGGCAACGATAAGTGCCACTTTCGCTGGCAAAGGTCACTTCGGCAAAG
>JAMOOS010000031.1 GCA_027065245.1 Desulfuromonadaceae bacterium
GGACATCGTCCTGCAGCCTATCCTCAATAGACAGCCGCTCCAGTTCTGCTGCAGCACGCAAAGCAAACATGCGCAGAGCAGTTTCCAGCAACGGCAGATTCTGCATCGGTTTGCGGCTGAACACCGCCAGCGGCCCTATGACCTCACCGCGTGAATCGACAAGGGGTAAGCCGATATAGCTGTCAACCTCCATCTTGACGGCCAAATGGTCGAGGGGAAACAATTCCAGTACGCTGTGAGGATAGATCTGCATTCCCCGTTTTACCACCGCATCGCAAGGGGTGTTTTTTATGTCAAAATCAAGATTGTCGATATGGTGCCCATCGGCAAACACCGCCACGGTACGTACCACGCTGCGTTCGTCGTCAATAAATTTGCCGATGAAAGCATAATCAGCCCCGGCAACCTGCGCCAGCTTGGCGATAAGAGCTGAAAAAAACTCACCGCCAACCAACCCCATAATATCGTCGCACAAATCGCGCAAAATTTTTTCATTACTGCTGGGATGAACATCCAGGGCCATTGCGTTATACTTTCCTGTTGCAGTTGCACCGTAGCAACGGGCTGACTACTCCCGTACCGTCCTCACACACACCACCCGATTGTAATTATGCACCGTCATGGGCCCGGCCTGTTCCGATATAAACGACAGCGCCCAAAAACGACGCCGATCTTCGTCATAAGGCGTAGAGCTCCAATAAATACCCCGCGCTACCCTGGCCACGTAAAACCGCCGTCCGGCAGAAATATTCAGCAGGGTTTTCAGCTCATCAAGAGTAGGCAGGCGCCAATCGTAATGATGATCCAACGTCAGTTTACGACAATAGTCCACCGCCTCCTCGTGCCAGAAACGCCGGTCGTAGGTTTTCAGTGTCCAGATTTCTTCGGGCTTTTTCTCCCATTGCAGCCGCTTTGCCGCCCGGCAGTCTCCAGAAGGAGTGAAAAAAATTGCTGCCAGTACGACAAAAAATGCACACATTCCGGTTTTATCATATATAGTTGCGCTGCTGAGCATTACGCGGCTCCATTATCCGGCTTTTTCGGTTACATTCCAGGGTACGGTGCAGTGTTTGCATAGATTCTCCAGTAGAAAGCAACCGATAAAACAACACTATGAATAATTGGACAATTAACTTCAAGCTATTTTTTATATCAATTTTTAATCTTACCGACTAAAACACACAGTAACAAACACAACTGGATTTGATGCAATATGGAAAACACGCATAATCTGCTGAAACAACTGCCATCCATCGACAGCCTGATCGCCAGGATACACGCCGATCAGCCCGAGTACATCGACAATGCCCCCCAGTGTCTGGTAACCGAAGCGGCACAACAAGCGGTAGCACAACTGCGCGAAAAAATACTGCGGAAACCAGATGTAAAAATACGCATAGACTCTCTTGTTGACGAAATATTACAACTACTTGCAAAAAAAATACAACCATCATTACGCCAGGTCATCAACGCCACCGGCACCCTGCTGCATACCAATTTGGGCCGGGCACCTTTAAGCATTAAGGCAATCAATTCAATTAATGAAGTCGCCGGCTCATATTCCAACTTGGAGCTGAATTTGTCAACCGGTAAAAGGGGGCATCGCTATAGTCATGTCGATAAGTTACTGTGCCGCCTTACCGGTGCCGAAGCGGCGGCGGTGGTCAACAACAACGCGGCGGCAGTGCTGCTGGCACTGACAGCTCTGGCCAAGGGTAAAGAAGCCATTGTCTCGCGCGGTGAGCTGGTGGAGATCGGCGGTTCGTTTCGCGTGCCGGACGTAATGGAGGCAGGCGGGGTGATACTGCGCGAGGTAGGCACCACCAACAAAACCCACCTGCGCGATTACGTCGGCGCCATAAACGCGGCTACCGGTCTGCTGCTTAAAGTGCATACCAGCAACTACCGCATTGTCGGCTTTGAGCAATCGGTAACGGCGGCACAGCTGGTACAACTGGGGCAGCAGCACAAAATACCCGTTATGGAGGATCTGGGCAGCGGCATGCTGTTTGACCTGTCGGCATTCGGGCTGCCGCACGAACCGACGGTACAGCAAGGGGTAAAAGCGGGGATCGACATCCTCACCTTCAGTGGCGACAAACTCCTCGGCGGCCCCCAGGCAGGCATCATCGTCGGCAAAAAATGGGCGGTGGATATTATCCGCCACCACCCGCTGGCACGCGCCATGCGTATCGACAAACTCACTTTGGCGGCGCTGGAGGCCACTTTGCGCCACTATCTAAACCAGCAGGAGGCGTTGAGAGAGATCCCCCTGCTGCGCATGTTAAACGCCGATGCGCACCAGCTGCAGCAGCGCAGCACCGAACTGGCGCAAGAGCTTACACAGCGGCTGGCGGATACCGCCACCATCACAGTTATCGCCGAACCCTCCTGCGTTGGCGGCGGCTCCCTGCCCACCACCGAACTGCCGGGCTATGCCGTGGCGCTGAAACTGCATAACATCTCGGTGCAGAATTGTGCCGACAATCTGCGCAGCGCGGCGGTGCCGGTTATCGCCCGCATTCAGGACGACCAGCTCATCGTCAACCTGCGTACCGTGTTTCCACATCAGCAAGCAACTCTCATTGACACTCTGGCAGCAATCTGCCGGGGACAGAAATAGATATCAGCATGGCAAAAAACATCATCATAGGCACCGCCGGTCATGTCGACCACGGCAAAACGGAACTTATCCGCGCCCTCACCGGCGCCAACACCGACCGCCTGCGCGAGGAACAGCAGCGCGGCATATCCATCGACCTCGGTTTTGCCGCCTTCACCCTGCCCGGCGGCGATCATGCCGGGGTTATCGACGTTCCCGGCCACGAGAAATTCATCAACAACATGCTCGCCGGTATCGGCGGCATCGACCTAGTACTGCTGGTGGTGGACTGCATGGAAGGGGTGATGCCCCAAACCCACGAACACTTGCAGATCCTCGACCTGCTGCAAATTCCGCGCGGCATTGTGGTGATGACCAAAATCGATCTGGCCGAAGAGGAGTGGATAGAGATCATCGAGGAGGAGATTCGCGAGGAGATCAGCGACACATTTCTTCACAACGCGCCGCTGTGCAAAGTTTCTTCCATCAGCGGCGTCGGCATTGAGGATCTCATCACCACCATCGCCGAAGTGGCCGGGCGCGTGCCCAGCCGCGACAGCGACGGCCCCATGCGCCTGCCCATCGACCGCCATTTTACCATCGCCGGTTTCGGCACCGTGGTAACCGGCACCCTGCTCACCGGCACGGTCACCTGCGGCGACACCGTGGAGGTACTGCCACCGGGGGAAAAAGTGCGGGTACGCGATATTCAGGTCCACGGCGACAAACAGCAGACAGCCGGTTGCGGCCAGCGGGTAGCGCTCAATCTGGCCGGGCTGGAACGCAGCGTACTGCAGCGCGGCTGCGTCATCGGCACGCCGGGGATTTTTGAACAGACCAGCCGCATCGACGTGCGCCTCACCCTGCTGGACGATGCGCCACGGCCAATAAAATTTCGCGATCCGGTTCATTTCTACCTCGGCACCGCCCATGTGGTGGCGCTGGTGGCCCTGCTCGACCGCGATGAGCTTAAACCGGGCGAAAGCGCCCTGGTGCAGATGCACCTGGACCGGCCACTGGTGGCCCACCGGCAGGATCGCTTCATCGTCCGCTCCTACTCACCCATGACCACCATCGGCGGCGGTCTGGTTATCGACCCGGCGCCGCAAAAGCATAAGCGCTTCCGTCAGGAGATTATAGACGCCATTGCCGAACTGGAATCGGGGGAAAGCTCGTTCCTGCTGCAAAAACTGGGCGAGATGCAATGCGCTCAGGTAAAAGAGCTGGAACAGGTATCCGGCATGGGCCGTGAGCGGATAAACGCTCATCTGGAAAGTCTGCGCCAAAACGGCAAGGTGGAGCTGCTGGGAAAACAGTGGTTTCCGACGCGACTGGCGCGCGCCTTCAGGCAGCGGCTGGTGCAGGTTACCGAACAGTTTCATAACGACAACCCGTTGCTGCCCGGCATCCCCCACGCCACCCTCAAATCT
>JAMOOS010000032.1 GCA_027065245.1 Desulfuromonadaceae bacterium
TGTAACAGCAATACCAAAGTTAGTCATCGTGGCGCTCCTTTCTCGTGCCTGGTTAATTGCGTATAGCACCAATTTTACAAGATTGGAACCACGATGGCCCAATACATTTATAGCACTATACAGACATAACCAATATGGAGCTTCACTGATTCAGGGAAATATAAAATGAAATCTAAAAATCTCCGTGCCTTTGTTATTCTGTCATGGTTGCTATTGATTACAGCATCATTTTTGTGGAGTTATACAAGCGCAAGAAATGAGCAAAAAAACATTGCCTTTCAGACCGCAAGAAGTTTTTTTGAGCACATTGTGATAACCCGCCTCTGGAATGCACGTCATGGTGGTGTGTATGTCCCGATTACCGAAAAAATATTACCAAACCCATATCTTGATGTACCGATGAGGGATATTCCGGTAAATGATAATTTGACTCTGACAATGATAAATCCTGCGTTTATGACCAGACAGATTTCTGAAATTGCCAAAGAATTTTATGGCGTACAATTTCATATTACCAGTCTCAAGCCTATTCGACCGCTAAACAAGCCAACAGCAAGAGAAAAACAATTTTTAAGAAAATTTGAACAAGGGGTAAAAGAAAAAGGGGTGTTTATCCAAAAGGGAGGAAAAACATACTATTTTTATATGGCTCCTTTAATAACTAAAAAGGTTTGTTTGAGATGTCATGCCAAGCAGGGATACAAAGAAGGGGATGTCAGAGGTGGTATCAGTATAACAATACCTTTCGTTATGAACATCCCACTCTTACCTCTGCTGATTGGGCATACTCTCATAGCTTTTATAGGCATACTGGGCATCGTCATTGCGGAAAAAAAGATAACTCAAGCCTATGAAACAATACAAAAACAGGCAGCAATTGATGTCTTGACAGGAATTCCGAACCGGCGAAGTTTTTTTGAAATTTTATTAAAAGAAGTCAAGCGTAGCCGCAGAAACCACGACCCTATATCTATCATAATGTGCGATATAGATAATTTTAAAATTTACAATGATACTTATGGTCATCTCAAAGGAGACATGTGTTTGCAGAAAGTGGCTCAAGCGATAAAAGCATGTCTTAAAAGATCCACTGATCTCTGTGCTCGCTATGGCGGTGAAGAATTTATTATTCTACTGCCCAACACAACTCTTAATGGCGCAATTAATATTGCGGAGATGATACGGTCAAATATTGAAAAAATGAAGATTCCAAACAAGAATTCCTTACCGACAGGGATTATAACCTTGAGCCTGGGCGTATCAAGCACGGAAGGATGCACTGAATTTGATCCTGAAACTATAATCAAGAATGCTGATACGGCACTGTACAAGGCCAAAGAACAAGGTCGAAATCAAGTTCAGTCTTTTAGAAAAAATACATGACACTGTTCAACAATCACATGTAGCCCCATATATAACGCCCATGTAATTATACCTTTCTTTTATTTTCCATCTTATGCCACACTCCCCTTGTGCAAAAGCCAGAGAAAATTTCCCCTTTGCCGCAGCGGCAGTTAGCGTTATTATTTCTCCATGAGCGATGATATAAGACAACCATCTGTGGCGGGTACTTTTTATCCTGCTGATGCGCTAGAACTGCGGCGGCAGGTGGAGGGATTTCTGGCGGCGGTGGAGCAGGACGGTGAAGCGGCGGCGCCTAAGGCTGGTGGTGGTCAGCGCTGATTTAAGCCACTTTGAAAGTTACGCCCGCGCCCGCGCCATTGACAACAACACTTCCGAGGCGATTATAAACCTTGACGACAATTCCATCTCCCACCACGACAGTTGCGGCTGCATTCCCATCCGCGCCCTGCTGCAGGTGGCCAGAAAGAAAGGGCTGCGCCCTCGCCTGCTTGATCTGCGCAACTCCGGCGACACCGCCGGTGACCGCCGCCGGGTAGTCGGTTACGGCGCCTACGCATTCTATTATGACCAGTGATGAACAAAAACTGCTGCTGCACATTGCCCGCCACGCCATTGCTGAACGCCTGGGGTTGGATTTTGCCGCGCCACCGGCGCCGCCAGCGCACCTGTTGGAAGATGGAGCATCTTTTGTTACCCTTAAACTAAACGGCGAGCTGCGCGGCTGTATCGGCATGCTGGAAGCTTGCCGCCCGCTGGCGGAAGATGTTGCCGCCAACGCCTGCGCCGCCGCTTTTTCCGATCCGCGCTTTCAGCCGCTTGGCGCCGCCGAGTTTGCGCGTATAACCATCCACATATCGGTACTGTCGCCACCGCAACCCATCAATTTTACCAGTGAGGAAGATCTACTCAAACAAATCCGCCCCGGCGTGGACGGGCTGATTCTGGCTGAAGGGCGGCGACGCGGCACCTTCCTGCCCAGTGTATGGGAAGAGCTTGCCGATAAACGGCAGTTTATCGCCCACCTTAAAATGAAAGCCGGGCTGCCCGCCACCTACTGGAGCGACAGCGTTCGCCTGTGGCGCTATACCTGCGAGTATTTTGGCGAAACAGAATAAGGCTCATTTGCCACCTGTGGTTATTTTTCGCATAGCAACACATGGAAAGATGTGGCAGAATTGACTTGTCTGCTCTACCGTCGCATCAGGCGTAACGTGAATATCAACCCGGTGCATTATTGCCCAAGGGACTGAGGGGTACGGCTGTGAAATCACTGCGACCACACATGACCGCCACCTGCTGGTATGGCCTGCTGGTAGTCATCATTACCATCGCTTTTTTCGCCAACAATATCTACTCACAGCGCAAACTTGCCGTGGAGCATACCTGCACCACCACCAGAACGGCGGTACGCTTTTTGGCCATGGATGTGGATAAAACCTTTTACGGTGTTGAGCAGATTTTCACCGGCATCCGAAATTTATTGGATAACGCCCCCGCCGCTGCCACTGCCAATAACCCGACCATACATGCCATCCTTAGCGACCTGAAGCAACACAATAAATTCCTCGAGTGTCTGTTGGTTATCAATCCGGCTGGAAAGATCATCAACTGGAGCTGCTCCGGCAGTCACCTCGACGTTAGCGATCGCGACTACTTTACCGCTCATACCGCGCAAAGTAGCGCCAACGACGACAAAATGTTTATCGGCAAGCCTATCGTCTCGCGTTTAGACGGCAAACGCTGGATATTCGGCGTGAGCAAAGCGATACGCGACAGCCGTGGTTGCCTGCGCTATGTGCTGGCGGGTATCTTCAATATCGATTACTTCTACCAGCGCTACACCAGCCTTGATTTTCCGCCGGAGACAGTAATAACCATTGTCGCTGCCGACGGCACCATGTACCTGCGCACGCCGGGACAGCAGAAGTTTGTCGGCAAGCGTTTCCCCGGCGTGGCCAGAATTCTGGCCGGGGTAACAGAGTTCGGTAGCGTCAAAACCATCTCCCCGGTGGATCAGGAGCCTCTGCTGGCCGGTATTGAACGGATTAGTGGACGCAATATGTACGCGGCTGTAGCGATTAAAAACCGTGTATTCCTGCAGCCTTGGCACGAATATGCCCGCACCATGACCCTGTTCTGCTTTATCATCACCATCATTCTGCTGTATTTTATCAGCAAGGCCGTCAAGGGGGAAAAGCAGCAGATACTGGCACGCAAACTATTGGAAAAACAGGCGGTAACCGATCCGCTTACCGGGCTGTACAACCGCCGCCATACTTTGACTCAAGCGGATATCGAAGTAAAAAAAGCCCACCGTGGCAACGCCGATCCTCTGGCAGTCATAATGATGGATATTGACCATTTCAAGCAAATCAACGACACCTACGGCCACGAAATTGGCGACAAAGTACTGCAGAATGTGGCCATAGTACTGCGCAACGGCTGCCGCGCTTCCGATCTGCTATGTCGTTACGGCGGTGAGGAGTTTCTCATCGTCATGCCCAACACTTCCACGGCAGGTGCCGAAATCAGCGCCGAAAAAATCCGCCGCGCCCTGCAACAGCATACCTTTGACATCAACGGC
>JAMOOS010000033.1 GCA_027065245.1 Desulfuromonadaceae bacterium
AGACGACTGCGTTATCGACACCAAGCTGAAGCTGGTATCCACACCGGCCTACATGCTGGCCGGCTCCATCAGCGAAGCCGCCGCCGGTATTGAAAAAACCATCACCGAGCTGATGAAGCTGGTGTAGTGCAAAACCGGATACGGCACCGGAAAGCAAGCCCGGTGCCGTATTTGTTTATCTCCGCCCCTTCCTGCCGACGTGCCGCATATCATCTAGCGCCTCGCAGGCCAATTTGTTACCATTGTCGCACGCTCGGCGCATGGCCGCCATTTCCATGGCATAACGTATGCGGGCGTTTTCATCATCTTTGGCCCGCTGGCACCGCCGCCGGGATTCATACTGGCGCTGTTTCTCTGCTATGGGCAACGGACGCAAAATCTTTTTACTGCTGCCGCCAGACCGGGTAACCCCGGTCCTCAGCGCGATAAACACAGCCAGCCGTTTCTGTGCCTCCTCATTTTTACGGATGTACAGCAACAGATGCTGATTGGAACGAACATCCTTCTCCACATCGTACACAGCGTAACCGTATATCTGCTTGCCATCTCCAGCAGCTGCGGCAGCTTTTTCGTGCAACGCTTTGAGAAAGTCGTCACTTACAGCGATGGTCTGCAGCACATAACGCGCCACTGAGTCGGCAGGCAGATGCCGGTAACGATAAACGGTACTGGCAGTAAACTCCATCAGGTCAATCAACTGATCAAGGGCCTGATTAAACTGCTCCTGCGTATCGAACATCAACGAAATTTCGACATCGCGTAAACGCCGGTCAAAGGAATGATCAATATAGACCGTAATCGCCTGGCCGATAATCACCAGCACTACCACTGCGACCAGTGCCAGCATTTTTTTCGACCAGCGTCTCCCTGGCCGCGCGGCGGAAACAGCTTCAACCTCGGGGTGCGGCTCTGAAACAGCGGCAGCCCGCTGCTGCGCCAGATGAGCCTTGGCGTACACCACCCCGCAGGCCGGACACATCGAGTCGGGACATATATCTTCATCCTTACCGGTACGACGGTAGCCGCATTTCGGGCAGATCACGTCAGCATCTGCCGCCTGCGGACACGACGAGGCGCCCACAGCGTTATCGGTCTCGTAGAGAACTGCGCCATCTTCACGTTCTATGCGCACCTGGCAGCCCATCGCCTCCAACTCATCCCGGTTGGCACAAGCCTCTTTTTCACCAATGCACTCACACACCGGCACCGCATGCCCGTCAGCAAGCCGCTTTAACACTGCTGCATCAATTTTGAGCAGGCGCCGCAGTTCATCCAGTACCTGCTGCGCCGCCACTCCGGTTACAATGACCCTGCAATTATGTGCCATCACTCTTACTATACCTCAAAGCAACTGCACATCTGCAAGATGTACACTATTAACTCTGCGCGTATTGGCAACAACCGTTTCAGGCGGACTCAATTGTCGCCGTTATTTATTATTTTTCTGCTGGCAGTACCAGCCGGAAACCGTAGCGATAACTGTAATCATCCGGCGCTGTACGACTGCGATTGGCGGAGCGTACGTAGCGGGCGTCACTGCTCCAGTTGCCGCCGCGCAACACCCTCATGGTGCCAGTGGCAGGGCCGGGCGGATTATTTTTTACGCTGTAGGTGTAGTAATCGCTGGCGTACCAGTCCTGACACCATTCCGACACGTTTCCGCTCATATCGTACAGGCCGAAACCGTTCTGCTGCTTTTGTCCCACGGCACTGGTGCCGTTGCTGTTACCATAATACCAGGCAACGCTGTCAACTGCACCGCTGCCGGAATAGATACCGCTGCCGCCACCGCGCGAAGCGTACTCCCACTGCGCCTCAGATGGCAGGCGATAATTCTTGCCGCTGCTGCTGTTTAGTTGCTGGATGAAATTCTGCACCTCGTTCCAGCTGACGCTTTCCACCGGATAGTTGTCCCCCTTTTCAAAATGAGCCGGATTGGCAGACATGATCTTTCGCCACTGTCCTTGGGTAACTTCGTATTTCCCCATCCAGAAACCATCGACACAGACCTCATGTACCGGCCCTTCATCGCTGTCCCGCTCTGCTTCGCCAGCTGGACTGCCCATCTGATAGCAGCCACCGGCAACCCAGACGAACTCCATCCCCGTAGTAGCATCGCTCATGGTGCTGCCGCCAACGCGACCTTCCGCCAGCGCCGGCAAGCCATCGAGCATCATGCCGTCGGCTGAGCCGTTGAGCTGAAAACCAATAATATCCTGATCGGAGCTAAAGCGAATATAACTTGCCTTGCTTATATCCGCCAAGGTAAAAAAATTTTCAGCAAGTTTCACCGCTTTGCCGTTACCGGGCAGATTTACTATAGCTGTAGCAACAACCTTACCATCATTATCCAGTGCAGTCAGAGCTACATTGGCAGCAGTATCAGTGGCATTGACAAACGCAATACCGCACCAGCCAGCATGATCAGTCTTGCAGAATACTCCGTTGGCACTATTGATATTGACCGCTGTATACCCGGCCAGATCTCTGCCGTCATTGGTACCAAACAATTCAAACCCGGTAATCGGTGTACTGCAAGCAACTTTAAACCATGCCGCACCGGGCGGCAGTTTCAGACCGGATGCCGTGCCGATATACTTGCCACCGGCACCAATGACAATGGATGAGGTGGACAATGCTGTGCCAGCGGCAGTATATGGTGTGATGGTCAGAGTCGCCGCCGCGGCAGCGGGATTATAGGCGACAATCCCTGTCCACCAGTTACTGTCGCTGGCCACGTGGGGATAGTACAACTCTGCCGCACTCTGATCGGTGAGGAGAATACCGCTGAGATAGTGGCGCGAAGCGGCGGGAGTACTGCCGAACAGTTCCAGACCGATGATGCCTGCGGCATTGCCGATTACCGCCGAGTCTATGGGGCTGTTAAAAGTCGCTGCCAGATGCTGGCCCGGCTGCATGGTAACACTCTGCACACTGCCGTCGCTGCCGGTTATGGTGATGGTCTTGGCACTGCTGTTGGTATTGACCAGCGCCATGCCGGTCCACCATTCATCACTTACGGCGATATGGCTCACGTACAGATCGCCACTGTTGATCCGACTGACTGCGGGAACAGCCACTCGCTGCCCGGCCTGATAATATTTCTCATAGCCGGTACAATTTGCAACAGCAGCATTGGGAACAAATTTCATATAACGTATGTGTTCCGGCTGGCTGAACGCACTACCCACTTTGACTTCCACTCGACCATGGGGGGCCAGAGACACCGTGCGCGTAGTAAGTTCACCGCCGTTGTCATCATAGGCATACAATGTGCCGGCGAGATTTTTTTCAGCGGCATTTATTATCCCGATCTCGGTCTCCCAACTGCCATCGCTGGCAATATGAGGAAAATACAGAACGCCCGTCGCCGCTGCCAGAGCAATCCCTGACCACAGCACCAATACCAGTACAGAAACAACAGCAAATATCCGTCTCATGATTCAGTCAGTCAAGCTCCCTAAATTTGATTACACGGGTCAGAGCCCTGCAACAACTGCCCCCAGAACAGCAAGGACAAAAATAACCAGCACCAACAACGGCAAGGTATTACATACCAGGCTCCAGGCGGCATCAAACCACTGCCCCATTTGCGGGTTATCTTCCCGGGTAACAAGGATAAGGGCGAAACCCAGCAATGCCAGTATAATCGGCAATTGCGGCGAATGCGGCAGCATAAACGACACAAACAGCACCGGGATGGCGACCGCTATCAACGCGGTAAATTTCACCCGAAACCAGCGCCACAGGCACCAGCAAAACAGCGCTGTCGCCATCAATACAAACAGTTCGCGATTATTGTACAGTCGCCCCCAGATGCCATAACGCGGCAGAATCTCCGGCACATTCAAACTGACCAGCAGTGCCAGCATACTGGCAAAGAGAATTCCCAACTGGTAAATCGGTCGCACCGGCAATCCCTCGGCGTTCTCGACATCCTTGGGCAACATAACCTGCACGGCAGCAACAAATATACACAGTGGAATCAAAGCATAAAGCGCCTGATTGTGGACAAAATCGCGCACCTGCCGCAGACCGCTTTGAAGCGGCACCGGCCAGCCAGTCGCTGCTGTCAACCAGTCAGACGGCAAGGAATAACAGGCACAAAACAGCGCCACTACCACCAGCGAAATCCTCCAGCCACGCTTACAAGCCATAAACTCCCCCACGCTACAACTCTGCAAACACAAACTACCGCTGTATACTCTTTTAAGCCGGTTTATGAAACTGTTTTCTCGTTATCGTCGCAATCGCAACAGCCCACGGCACCGGGCAGAGGTTTACCGATGAAATAACCCTGGGAATAGCCAATACCCATCTCGCAGACAATCCGCTGCAACTCGGCGCTGGAGACATATTCGGCTATAGTATCGATGTTCAGCTCAGTGGCAAAGTGGATGATAGCCTCAACAATAGTGCGCGAACGCGCCGAGCTGCCTAACTGTTCGATAAGGCTGCCATCAATTTTGATGTAATCGATATCCAGATGGGAGATGTGGTCGAAATTGGAGTAGCCGGTACCAAAATCATCTATGGCAACACGTACACCGTAAGTACGTACCTGCTCTATAAAGGCGCGGATAACGTCATAATTGTCGATCCCCTGCGATTCGACGATCTCAAAGATAAGCCGTTTGCGTCCTGGCGCCCGGCGGATATGATCAATTATCTGCCAACGGCTTTCCTCGACAACAATATCCTCGTTGAGCAGATTTACCGAACAGCAGACGTCATTTTCCTCAATAAACCGCAGTGCTGCCTGCAACATAAACACCGTCAGACGGCCATAGATACGGGAACGACGCGCCGCTTCCATAAAGAAGTTGGGACCGACTACAGTCCCGTCCTCTTCGCACAGACGCACCAGCGCTTCGTAGTGACTGACTACCGCGCTGCGATTGTTGTGAATAGGCTGAAAATAGGCGACAATGCGCCCACAGTCGATGGCGTCACGCAACTTGTATGTCCACAACAGATTGGCGCGGCTGGCCTGCACCGTATGCAGGTAGCTGGAATAGAACTTGTACGGCGTAAGCACCCGCTTGGCTTCCTTCAGCGCCAAATCGGCGTGCTCGATAATCTGATCGGTGCCTTGCGCTACTCCTGCCGTTACCGACAGGCGAAATTCCGTCTGTTCAAATTCAATTCGCTGCTCATTGATTCTGGTAATAAGATAATCGACCGATATACACTGCGGCGAAGCCTCGCTGAGTACGGCAAACTCATCGCCATCCAGCTTGTACAAGCGTGTTCCCGCCGGAATTAGCGCCTTGATAATTTCACTCATACGGATAAGCAGCTGATCACCAACCCGTACGCCGTAGTAGTTGTTTATATCTTTGAAACCGTCGACGTCGATAAGCATCAACTGTGGCAAGCGCCACCTTTCCAGGTCTTTTTTAAGGCGCGCCCGGTTGGGCAGGCCGGTAAGCTCATGGGTATACAACTGGCAGGCCAGCGGCAATACAAACAGAGCAGTTAAAGGGATACTAAGAATCAGCAAAACAACGCATTGTAACAATGCCCGCTGAAAATTGGCACTGAGCGCTTTGTCAACCAGATCGCTGTCTATATCGGCACCCAGCCAGTAACGGCTACCGCCGCTGGCCATGCAGGGAATTATAATACTGCGATGGTGGCTATCTCGACCGGCGGAAAGATAAAGTGGCTGCTTCAGCTTGACCAGCACCTCGGCACCAACATCGCCATATTTAGCTGACGGCGGATAAACTCGCGCGTCGCTGGTCAGCGCCACGCGCACCGCGCCATCAGCAACAGCCAGGGCATACAGATCCTTCAGGCCCATCTCAGCCGCCAGATGCTGCAATTTGGCGGCAATACGGCGATAAGGCAGCGGCAACGGCTGGTCGGCAGCGGCAATTACGACACCACCGTCGCCAACAACGTAGCGCGCCGCCGTCACCCCGGCATACAGGCGCTCATCTATACTGCGCAACGCCAGACCGCGATCCTCGTAATAGTGGTAAATGCTCAGCAACAGCAGCAGAAGCATCAGCAACGCCAGGCTGGTAACAAACATCCTGGTGCGATGATTCTTCATCAATTTGCAGGAAAATACCTGCATCAGGCCTCAGCCTCCTGCAAAACCGTTACCTTATCATCTTCCGGCGGCAGTGCCCGTTCCACCCGGTTACGCCCAAGCCGCTTGGCACGATAGAGTGCTTCATCCGCGCGTGCCATCAGAGTACCTTCATCGTCGCTGTCGGGGCAGAAACTGCTAATACCACAGCTGATAGTTATGGAAATCTCCTGGCCGGCATGCTCCACCATAACCCGCTCTTCCACCCAGCCACGCAGGCGATCAGCCAGAACCATCGCGCCGTCGATGCCGGTGTAAGGCAGCAACAACACAATCTCCTCGCCGCCATAGCGGAACACCCGGTCAAAATCGCGCACGCTGTTATCGAGCAGGCGGGCCAGCGACTGCAGCACCCGGTCGCCCACAGAATGACCAAAACTGTCGTTAACCCGCTTAAAATAGTCAATATCGATCATCATTACCGACAATTCCAAACCATAGCGACGCGCCTTGGCCACCTCTTGACTCAAGCTGCGATCGAGATAACGGCGATTGTATATCCCCATAAGCGGGTCAGTGACATTTTCGTGTTCAAGATGACACAGACGGGTTACATCATCAGCGGTTTTAGCCGACAGGGAACAGACAATAAGCACAAACAGCGCCCCCAGATTGAAAATCGCCGGCACCACCATATTGGACCAATGATGCGCCGCACCCCAAAACAGGTGGGCGTACAACAGGTAACCGACGATAAACATACCGATAAACACCGATAGCAACATCCAGGCAAAACGCAAGCTTCCACACGGCAGACGTTGCCACAAACGTTTTACCGGTATCAGCGCCGCCACCAGCACCAGCGCACCGACAACAACAAGAAAATTAGCTAGAGCTTCCATCAACACAACCCTGAAAACGTCATTTAATGTGGTATTTTGACAACACTACACCACACACAGCAGCAATATAATTAGCGCAACCAAATAAGTGATATCTACTATCATTAAGATTGCAACCAGCTCCCTATGTTTAGTATGTTACGCCCGACAAAGCAAGAATTTAATACAGTTTCGCCGTAGCAAACCACGCAAAGTATTTACCAGTTTCACAATCACCCGCGTCGCACAGGCACAACAGAAATAATGTGGCATGCAGTCGCAGCAATCATTACTGTTTGCACACCACCGAGTCGGATGCTATACATGCATCGTTCGTCACCGTATAGCTGCGGCAGCGAAATACTTATCTCCACCCTGTGAGGTATTTTAACTATGAGCTGCACTGTCCCACGCGCTGAACTGCATCAGCGCCTCGAAGCTTTGCGCCACCACCTGTGCATCACCGCGCCGAACTGGCGCATGGTGGCTATTTTCACTAAAGTCAATCAATATTACTTCACCGGCACCATGCAGGACGGCGTAGTGCTGATTCCACGCGATGGAGCGGCAGTATACTGGGTACGCCGCAGTCTGGAACGGGCGCTGGACGAAGCGGAATTCGCCGATATCCGCCCCATGAACAGCTTTCGCGACGCCGCTGCCGCCATGCAGCCGCTGCCGGACACTATCCATCTGGAGATGGAGCACCTGCCTCTGGCACTGTACCAGCGCTTCAACAAACATTTCGGTTTCAGGGAATATCACAGCGCCGATGCCGCCATCAGCGCGGTACGCGCCGTCAAGAGCGCCTGGGAACTGGAACGAATGGAGCGCAGCGGTGCAATTCATCAGCGCATACTGGAACAGGAGCTGCCCAAACTGCTGCGCCGCGGCATGAGCGAAGCCGATCTGGCCAGCGAGCTGTACCCGTTGCTGGTCAAGGCCGGTCACCACGGGCTGGCGCGCTTTAGTATGTTTGATACCGAAGTACTAATCGGCCACATCGCTTTCGGCACCAGCTCCATCTACCCCACCTCGTTTGACGGCCCCGGCGGCAACTACGGCCTGTCGGCTGCGGTACCGTTGCTTGGCAGCCGGGAGCGGACACTGCGCGACGGCGATCTGGTATTTGTCGACATCGGCTGCGGCGTCGACGGCTACCATACCGACAAGACCATGACCTACGTTTTTCGCGGTCACCTGCCCAGCCACGCCGTGGACAGCCACCGCCGCTGTGTCGCCATCCAGGATCGCGTGGCACAAATGCTGCGCTCAGAAGCGATACCGGAACAGATTTACCGACAGGTCATGGCTGAACAGAGTGATGATTTTCTCGCCAACTTTATGGGCTACCGCCAGCGCCGCGCCCGTTTTCTCGCCCACGGCATCGGTCTGCATATCGACGAATGGCCGGTGGTGGCGCCCGGGTTCAGCACGCCGCTACAGCAACACATGGTGATGGCTATCGAACCGAAACGGGGTATAGACGGAATCGGTCTGGTGGGAACGGAAAACACCTTTGTCATTGAGGCGGACGGCAGCCGCTGCATCACCGGCAACCATCCCGGCCTGCTGGCGGTGGAATAAGCGACAAAACAGCCAATTGCCAATTGACATCCGCCAGCCGGAAGATTAGTTTTGAACGGTTGTGTCGGACTGCCGCAGTCCGGAAAATATACAGATTAAACAAAGGAGATCGACCATGGCACAAGATCCATGCAGCGGCTGTTCCAAAAGTGGCAGCTGCTCCGACAGCGACAAGCGAAGTTGCGACCAGAAACTGGCCCAGGAACGGATAGCCAGCAATCTGGCGGCGATAAAACATAAGATACTGGTAATGTCTGGCAAGGGTGGCGTAGGCAAAAGTTCCACCGCTGCCAACCTGGCGGTGACTCTGGCACAGCAAGGCGCCACGGTGGGACTGATGGATATCGACCTGCACGGTCCCAGCATCCCCACCATCCTCGGTTGGGAGGGACAGCATCCGCCGGTAAACGAAGCGGGAATGGTACCGCTGCAGCGCGGCAACCTGAAGATGATGTCCATCGGTTTTTTACTCGAATCCCAGGATGACGCACTGATCTGGCGCGGCCCGGCCAAAGCCGGTGTAATCCAGCAGTTCATCAAGGACGTTCAGTGGGGCGAGCTCGATTATCTCATCGTCGACTGCCCGCCCGGTACCGGCGATGAACCCCTCACCATCGCCCAGATGCTCGGTGACGGCTGCGGGGCGGTGCTGGTCACCACACCACAGCAAGTGGCGCTGGTGGATGTACGCAAATCGGTTACCTTCTGCCGCAAGCTGGAGATGCCGGTATACGGCATCATCGAAAACATGAGCGGTTTTGTCTGCCCCCACTGTAACAAAACCACCGACATCTTCAAAAAAGGCGGCGGCCAAAAAATGGCCGCAGATATGCAGGTGCCGTTTCTGGGGCAGATCCCCATGGATCCACGCATGGTGGAAGCCGGTGACGACGGCAAACCGATGATCGAGAGCTATCCCGATTCACCCACGGCCAAAAAACTGGCCGAAATCGCTGCTGAGCTGCAGATGCGCTGCGTCAATCCCAGCGTCGGCACCGACAATCTCAACGAATAGCCCCATCCGCTAACAGTCCGGTGCCGGATTCATCTCGGCACCGGACACAGCACCACATCAAGATTTGTTCCGCCCCATCTCGCATAAACCTCCCACTCACCTGTACGTAACGTGCTATTTTCGCCGAATACTGACAGTTTTTCTTGACTAGCTTGTCCTGAGCGGTTATGCTAAGGGATTTCAATCATCATTCTTCTCGTTCAAACTACGCTTCTCTAACGTAAAGGAACAAGATCATCATGACTGACATCGACCTGCAGCAACATGGCATCACCAACGTAACCGGCGTCAAACGCAACCTTTCACCGGCAGCACTCTACGAAGAGGTAATCCGCAACAACGAGGGCATTATCAGCTATCAGGGCCCTATTGCGGTAACCAACCGTGATTACACCGGCCGCTCCCCCAACGATCGTTACATTGTCGATGGCGGCGCCAGCGGCGCCGATATCTGGTGGGGCGATGTCAACCGGCCGTTCCCGGCGGATAAATTCGATGCCCTGTATAACCGCGTATGCGCTTTTCTGCAACAGCGCCAACTTTATGTACAGGATTGCTTTGCCGGTGCCGACAAACAGTACCGCCTGCCGGTACGGGTAATCACCACCCACGCCTGGCAGAGCCTGTTCGCCCACAACATGCTGCGCCGGGCCACCAGTGCCGAGCTGGAAAATTTCACCCCCGGTTTTACTGTAGTGGCGGCACTGGATTTCAAAGCCATACCCGAAATCGACGCCACCCGCTCCGAAGCAGCCATCATCATCAATTTTGAGCGGCGCATCATCCTCATCGCTGCCGCCGCCTACAGCGGCGAGATCAAAAAAGGGGTATTTTCGGTTCTCAACTATCTGCTGCCAAAACAGCATGGCGTACTGCCCATGCACTGCAGCGCCAACGTCGGTAAAGACGGTGATGCCGCCATCTTCTTCGGCTTGTCCGGCACCGGCAAAACCACCCTGTCTGCCGACCCAAACCGCCGCCTTATCGGCGACGATGAACACGGCTGGAGCGACAGCGGCATTTTCAACTTTGAAGGTGGCTGCTATGCCAAGGTGATAAACCTCAGTGCTGAGGCAGAGCCGGAAATCTTCAAATGCACGCGCAGTTTCGGCACCATTCTAGAAAATGTGGTCTTTGACGACGATCAGCGCATTGCCGACCTCGATGACGACAGCATTACCGAAAACACTCGTGCCGCCTATCCGCTGGAGCTAATTCCCAACATCGTACCCGAAGGCAGCGCCGGTCATCCAAAAAACATCATCATGCTTACCGCCGACGCGTTCGGGGTGATGCCGCCGATCTCCAGGCTGACCCCGGAACAGGCCATGTATCACTTCATCTCCGGCTACACCGCCAAACTGGCCGGCACCGAAAAAGGGGTAACCGAACCGCAGACCACCTTCTCCGCCTGCTTCGGCGCTCCGTTTATGCCTCTGCATCCGTCGGAATACGGCAATCTGCTCAAAGAGAAGATCCGCCAGCACAATGTTTCCTGCTGGCTGGTCAACACCGGCTGGAGCGGTGGTCCCTACGGCGTCGGATCACGCATGAAGATCAAGTACACCCGCGCCATGCTCAACGCGGCTCTGGAAGGAAAACTCAACGACGTAAAATTCAAGCAGGAACAATTCTTCGGCCTGCACATCCCCACCAGTTGTCCAGACGTACCGGCAGATATTCTCGACCCGCGCAACACCTGGGCAGACAAAGATGCCTACGACGCCAAAGCCACCCATCTGGCCAAGGCGTTTCATGCCAATTTTAAAAAATTTGCCGACGGCGTCAGCGCCGAAATCTGCGCCGCCGGCCCGCTGGTACGTTAACAGTCTCGTACATTGAGCAAAGCAACATTACGGCCCCGTCGCTGTAGCGACGGGGCCGCTTTTTATCGCTTATGCCAGGAGTGTGTCTGACTTTACGGATTGTAAGCGAAAAATCGACTGGTCGAGGACAGATTTTCGCTCGTTTGAAGGCGAATAGCCGTAACTATTGGTCGAAGAGAAGCGGGAATATGCACCAGACGGTTTTGCAGCCGATTCATGGAAAGTCCGACACACTCCTAGCGCAACCACTGTTCAAATTCCGCCGTCGGCAGCGGACGGGAGTAGTAATATCCCTGCGCCAGATTGCAACCGTTGGCTAGCAAAAAGCGTGCCTGTCCATCGGTTTCCACCCCTTCGGCAATAACGGACAACCCCATGTTATGCCCCAAGGTGATAATAGATGCGGTGATGGCGGCATCGTTGTCGTCCACCTCCGCCGAGCTGACAAAACGGCGATCAATTTTCAGTTTACTCACCGGCATCCGTTGCAAATAGCTAAGAGATGAATAGCCGGTGCCAAAATCATCAATGGCAATATTGACACCCAGTTGCTTGAAGGCCGCGAGCACATTGATGATATGCTGATTATCCTCCATCAGCAGACTTTCGGTAATCTCCAGCTCCAACAGCGCCGGCTCCAGATTATAACGCTGCAACGCATCACTTACCGTGGTCAGCAGATCGCTGCTGAACTGAACCGCAGAGATATTGATAGCTATCGGCACCAGCGCCAGACCGGCCTCGCGCCACGCGTTGTGCTGGCGGCAGGCAGAATCGATAATCCACGCGCCCAAGGGGATGATAAGCCCAGATTCCTCAGCCAGAGAAATAAAATCGTCCGGCGCCACCAGCCCGTATTCAGGATGATTCCAACGTACCAGCACCTCTACCCCCACCAGGGCACCACCATTCATGTCGACCTGAGGCTGGTAGTAAAGTTCAAACTGCTGTTTATCCAAAGCATAACGCAGATGTATTTCCAGCTCCTGCATTTCGCGCGCTCTGGCATTCATATGCACGGTGTAACGGGTGAAGGTATTTTTACCGCTGTGTTTGGCATAGTACATGGCCACATCGGCGTTGGCCATCAGCACTGAGGCATCGGTGGTATCGTCGGGATAACAACTTACACCGATACTGGCGGAAATAAACAGCTGGTGGTCATCGATCTCAAATTCCCGCGCCAGACAAGCCAGAAACCGGCTGCAGATATCGCTGTATAGCGGCTCGATATCACCTTCAGCCGTAATAATAACCACAAATTCATCACCACCAAGGCGAGCCAGAAAGCCGTCATCGCCCAGACTGCATTGCAACCGGTGCGCCACCGCGATGAGCAGTTTATCTCCCATATCATGGCCAAGAGTATCGTTGATCTGCTTAAAGCGATCGAGGTCAATAAAGCATACTGCCACCATGCCGTGGTCGCTATGTGCCTGCTCCAGCATGACAAACAACCGATCGCGAAACAGACGCCGGTTGGGCAGACCGGTGAGCTGATCGTGATTGGCCAGATGATCGAGCAGGTTGGTCTTCTCCTGCAGACGCTGTTTTACCAACTGCTGCTCGGTAATGTCGGCAAACACCAGCACTCCGCCATGGTTGTGGCCATATTTGTCGATAATGGGGGTGATGACATACTGGATATGAAAGGTGGAACCGTCAGCGCGCTGGCAGATCTGGTGACTGGAATTATATTTTTCATCCTTACACAGCGTCAACACCCGGTACAACGGATGCGCCACCCCTTCCAAACTGGTGCCGCTGTCATCCTGCAACGGCAGGAAACAGCTCAATTCGTTGCCAAGCAGTTCATTTTTGTCGTAACCCAACAACCGCGCGGCCGCCGGATTGACAAAAACAGTATTACCCTGGGCATCAAAACCGATAATACCGTCACCAGCGGCATTCAGAATAAGATCATTACGCTGCTGCAACAACGCCATCTGCCGTACCTGGCGCTGAATAACCAGGGAAATAACCGCCCCCAGCACCACCAGCACCAGTAATACCACCGCCCCCCAAACCTTGGCCCGCCACACCTCCGCTGCCACCAGTTGTTCAAACTGGCGCCCGAGAGTTTCGAAACGTTGCTGGATTTTGGCCACGAGGATGGCGTTAAATTTTTCCAGCCGGGCGTAACTGACCAGCAACTGCTGCTCCAGATGCTGGCCCTGTTGCACCAACTCAATCCGTTCTTCGCACAGTCGGCACAACCCGCCGGTAACAATTATTGTCTGGTACTTACTGTCCACCAAATGGTCAGCCCCGAACAGGGTCACCTTGATCTGCGCCAGAATCTGGCGCGCATCAGCCATACCGCTATCGGCACCAGCCAGGATATCCAGATTACGCTGCAACCGATCCAGCCCCTGTTTCATGACATTGTCGCGAATATCGGCAATCTGTTCCATATTGTCCGCCGCCAGCAGCATCGCCACCGGCAACAACAGATTATCGACATCGGCCTTTACCTCCTTGAGCAGAACATGGTCGCTTTCACCGCGCAAACTGGCGATCTGTGCGGCCAGTTTGTCGCGTGCAGCAGCACGGGCATGGCGCCAACGCCGCACCAGCGCCGCTTCGCGCAGGCGCCGCTGGCCCAGCTGGATATCCATCTGAGTACGCAGACGACGCAGCAACTGTACTGCTCGCGGCGACTGTTTCTGGCGGCGATACCTGCTCATCACCGCCCGAAACTCGTCAGCCCAACGTTGCGCCTGAGCCACCTGGGTAGAAAAACTCTGCAACAGATGGATAAATTCCTCCCCATTCACCGGCAGAAAATCCGTACCGGTGCTGAGCAGTTTCTGCATGGTCGTGATGTACTCCCTGGTCGTGGCACCATAGCTGTTGAGCTGATCGGTATCATGAAACAATTTTACCGATTCAAAGCGCACCGCCGCCATGGCATTGGCCAATGTTTCGATTCCCTGCTGATCGTCGACAATCTGGCGCCGCAGAGCATCTTCTTTCTGGTTGATACCGGCAACGGTACGGGACCCCATCTCCACTACGGCAAACACTGCCAGGGCCGCCACCAGGATAAGCAGCCACACCAGCAGAATGATTGTATAACGGGGAGCTATCTGTTTCATCGACACTTGCTTTCACGCAGCATGGTGGCAATCTGCTGCCAGCAAAACGGCTCGACACCACCTTTGCCCAGACGAGTCACCCACACATGATTGCTGGCCTGATGATGGCGGGCATCCAGATACAATGGCTTACCGATACCGATATCAAAAGTGCCCAACTGCTCAAAGGCGGTAATCACCTGTTCGCGATCCATGGTGGCCGGATCGAGCTGCTCCAGCGCCTTGAGCAACATTTTGACGGCGATATAGCCTTCCAGCCCGACATAATTGGCTTTATCCGCCGGGGTAAAACGATGCAGCGCCGCCATATATTCGCGCACCACCGGTACCCTGTGCTGCGCCAACAGCGGCACTACCTGGGTTACCAGCACGCCGTCGGCAGCGCTGCCCAACTGCTGTTGCAACATTTCGCTACCAACAAACGACACGTTGAAAAACAATGGCGTAAAGGCGTATTGCCGGGCCAGGCGAATAAAACGAGCACAGGGCGCATAGGCTCCCACCATGATCACCGCGCGAATATCGTTTTGCGCCAGCAGCATATCGGCCAGTGCATTCTCCACCGCCAGGGTATTACGCTCGTAGCGCACATGTACCACATTGCTCTCGCGGCTGAGACCATGGCGACACAAGGCGTCGACACCAGCGGCATAACCGGCATCGCCATAACCATCGCGCTGAGTGAAAAAAGCTATCTGATCTGGACGTAGACCGCCATGATCACACAGGGCGTCAATCATGGCATCCAGCTCCTGTTTGTAGCTGGCGCGATAATTGATTACGTAACGATCAGGGGGATTTTTACGCAGCAGGCCAGCACCGGTAAAGGGTGCAACAAAGGGGACTCTGGCAGCTTCGATAATAGGGAGGGTAACAACGGCGGTGGGCGTACCGACGTTGCCGATAATTGCCAGAACATGATCGTGTTTTATCAGGGTGTGGATGTTGTCATCGACACGACCGGGCTCGTAGCCGTCATCATAGCAAATCAGGCGCAGAGGCACGCCATGAACGCCGCCGGCACTATTGGCCTGGCGCAACCCCAGCTCGACACCGGCGCGCATGCGCAAACCCAACTGGGATGCCGGGCCGCTAAGGGCGGTGGACATACCGAGGACAATCTCCGCGCGCCGCACCGCCGCTGCCGCCGACAACGGCAGGAACACCATCAGCACCAGGATCGTCACCCATCTGCATACGCTCACGGCACACCTCACTGCGAAGATATCACTCATATCACAGTGTAACACAAACGCGCCGACAGCAACATTCTCATATTTGCCAAAATCAACTGCGAACAACCACTGCTCTACTCGTCATCAGCGGCGTTTTCCGCCGTAGCGTTCTGTACCTGCGCAAACATTGTCGCCGTTTCGGCAGCCGGCAACTGCTCGACACTGCGCAGTTTTCTCTCCATGGCCCGGGTACGAACCTCGGTTTGATCGATGGTACGGCTGGCAGTGTTCAACTGTTTTTTCACCTTGGCCAACACTTCGCCAAATTTGCTGAATTCGCTTTTTACCGCCCCCAGAATACGCCAGGCCTCCGCAGCCTGCTGTTCAATCGCCAGCGTCTGAAAACCGAGACGCAAACTGCTCAGTATTGCCACCAGGTTGGTGGGCCCGGCCACAACTACCCGGTAGCGGCACTGCAACTCTTCCACCAACGCCGGCTGCCGGAGAATTTCGGCATGTAATCCCTCGGTGGCAAGAAACATGATGGCAAAATCCGTTGTCGCCGGTGGTGCGATATATTTGTCGTGGATATCCCTGGCCTCGCTCCGCACCGTTTTGGCCAGACCGTCCGCCGCCGCCTGCACCGCCGCCGCGTCACCATGGTCGGCGGCGTTTTGCAGGCGCACATAATCTTCCTGGGGGAACTTGGAGTCGATGGGCAGCCATACTGGCGTATCGGGATCATCTGTAGGGCCGGGCAGACGAACAGCAAACTCCACCCGCTCGGCACTGCCGGGTTTAACACACACATTTTTGTCAAATTGACCGGCGGTAAGAACCTGTTCAAGAAGGGCTTCCAGTTGCACTTCGGCCCAGGTGCCACGCGCCTTGACATTGGTGAGTACCCGTTTGAGATCACCGACACCAGTAGCCAGATGCTGCATCTCACCCAAACCTTTGTGTACCGTTTCGAGACGATCACTGACCAGCTTAAACGACTCGCCCAGCCGTTTTTCCAGGGTGTCATGCAACTTTTCGTCTACAGTCCGGCGCATTTCGTCCAGTTTTTTCTCGTTACTCTCCTGCATTTCCCTGACGCGGTTATCGAAGGTGGCGCGGATGCGTTCCAGTCCGTCGAGGTTGGTCTGCGCCAACTCCCTGAGCTGTCGGCCCATCCCCTCCAGTTGTGTCTGTTGCAGCGCCGCCATTTTGCCAAGCGTGTCGGTAACCATGGCGGCATTGCGTTCGAGGCCGCTGGTGACTTCGGCGCGCAGAGCCCTTTCGGCCGCACGTGTCGCCTCCCGCTCAGCGGCCAGTTCGGCGCGTACTCCGGCGCGCACCATGGCCGACACATCGGCAAAACCCTTGCTCTGCCGCAGCAACACCACAACCAGCAATGCCAGAATGGCAAAAACTACGGCAATCAATACCAAACCCAAAATACCGGCCACGAACTCCTCCCGATAGCAGCAGAGCAGCCACCGCAGCGTATCTACGCCTTGGTTGCCGCGCTGAAATGACTCAGCACATCATTTTCCCCCAATACCAGCAGTACCGCACCGTCCTCCAGCGGCTCCTCCGGCGACGGGTTGGGCGTTACCTGCTCACGCCCCTGCACCTCACTGCGGATGGCGATTACGGTGATGTGATATTTTTTGCGCAGATCGAGCTCAATGAGGGATTTACCGACAAAAGAAGGGGGCAGCGGCACTTCGACAATGGAAACGTTGGTGCCCAGAGGCAGGTAGTTGCTGATATTGGGCGAGATGATATCGTGGGCGATCTGAATGGCCATATCACGCTGGGGGAACACCACCGAGGTAGCCCCGACGGCACGGATGGCGTCCGCCTCCTGCTCGGTATCCACCTGCACCATGATCTCCTCCACGCCGACTTTTTTAAGCATGTTGGTTACCAGCACGGTAATGTCAAAATGGCGCCGCAGCGCCACCACCGCCACATCGACATCAAACACGCCATGGCCCTGCAACACCTCGCGATTGGTGATATCGGTGCAGATTACCTTGGAAGCAAACGGCGCCATCCGGTCGACAATGCCCTGATTGTGATCCACCGCCACAGTAAATATGCCGCCATCGTACAGGGTTTTGACAATCTGCTCGCCAAAGGTACCCAGCCCCATCACCGCTACCGACCTGTCTGTTTTTGTGGTTGCCATCAGCTATCTCCTGTCAGCCAACAATAATATCCTCTTCCGCATAGGAATATTCCAGCCGCTGGCGCGTCCCGATCACCGAGCTGGCAATCAGCACCGGCCCTAAACGGCCAAGAAACATGCACATGACAATGATCAGCCGCCCCGGCTCCGACAGGGTGGCGGTTATGCCGGTGGAAAGACCCACCGTACACAGAGCCGATACCACCTCAAACAGATATTCGAGAAACTGGCCGCGATGCTGGCAGTGGGGCACGCCGAACAGCTCGCTTACCTGCAGCATAATCACCGCCACGATCACCACGCCAAGAAACGCCGCCACCGTGGTCAACGCCTTGGTAACAGTCTCCGGCGGCAGGCTGCGGTTGAACATCTCCACCTTGGCGCGGTTGCGAATACGCGAGCGCAACAGTGCCGCCATGGCGGCGATGGAGGTGGTTTTCATGCCACCGGCGGTGGAACCAGGCGAACCGCCCACCAGCATAAGCAACATCAGAATCAACAGACTGGCATTGGTCAGGCTGGCGATATCAACACTATTGAAACCGGCGGTACGGGCGGTGACAGACAGAAACAGGCTCTGCCACAAGTGGCTGACAAATGACACCGGCATGGCATCGTCAGTGAGCTCCAGCACAAAAAACAGCAGTGTACCGGCGGCCACCAGCACCAGTGAAGTAACAAGCACCACCTTGCTGTGCAGGCTGATACGCACCCGCCGCCTGCGGCGCTGCCCGGCCAGCCATTGCTTGATATCAGCGGCCACCACAAAGCCCAGGCCACCGAGAATGATGAGCACAATGATGGTAAGGTTAATCACCCAGTCGTCGCGATAACTGATGAGGCTGTCGGAAAACAAACTGAATCCGGCGTTGCAAAAGGCCGACACGGAATGAAATACCCCGGCCCACAGCGCCTGCCCCGCTTCCATGTGGTAGGTAAAGATAAATCGCAGCGCCAGCACTACAGCGCCGACACCCTCCACGATCAAGGTGTAGCCGACCACACTGCGGATCAGCTCGCGCGGCGTTACCGTCGGCAGCATGCCGAAACTCTCCTGCAGCAGCATCCGCCGCGACAGATCGATCTTACCGCGCCGCAACAACAGCAGCAGGTTGGAAAAGGTCAGAATACCCAGCCCACCAACCTGAATCAGCAGCAGAATAATCACCTGGCCGAACAGCGTAAAATCGCGCCCAGTATCACGCACCACCAGCCCGGTAACACACACCGCCGAGGTAGCGGTGAACAGCGCATCGCTAAACGACGCTCCGCGCGCCAGCACCGTGGTACCCGGCAGCAGCAGCGCCAGGCTGCCCAGCACAATCAGCGCCGCAAACGACAGCACCAGCAGCTTGGACGGTGTAAGTATCCGTTGCCAACGTACCATCTACCGCTGCAGCAGCCGGGCCGCCTCTTTAGCATGATAGGTGATGATCAGATCGGCACCGGCACGTTTGAAACCGGTAAGAGTCTCCATCATCACCCGGTCGTGATCGATCCAGCCACGCTCCGCCGCCGCTTTGAGCATGGCGTACTCGCCGGAGACGTTGTAGGCCACCAGAGGCAGATCGAAGCGTTCCTTGATATCGCGGATGATATCCATATAGGCCAGCGCCGGTTTCACCATCAGAAAATCGGCACACTCCTCCACATCCAGCGCCGCTTCGCGTACCGCCTCCAGCCGGTTGGCCGGATCCATCTGGTAACTGCGCCGGTCGCCAAACTGCGGCGTGGAATCGGCGGCATCCCGAAACGGGCCATAGTAGGCGCTGGCGTATTTAACCGCATAGCTCATAATGGGAATATGGCTGAAACCGTTGTCGTCCAGCCGGGCGCGAATGGCGCTGATCCGTCCATCCATCATATCGCTGGGAGCGACAATATCCGCTCCGGCCCGGGCATGAGACAACGCCTCCGCCGCCAACAGCTCCAGCGTGGCGTCGTTATCCACATCGCCATCTTTAATAACGCCGCAATGGCCGTGGTCGGTATATTCACACATACACACATCGGTGATCACCGTCAGCTGCGGCAGTTCAGCCTTGATGGCGCGAATAGTGCGCTGAATAATGCCGTCGTCGCTG
>JAMOOS010000034.1 GCA_027065245.1 Desulfuromonadaceae bacterium
CGCCAGCAGTCGCGGCAAGTCGATCCGATTTAGCGAAAAAGATGTCCGCCCCATGGGGCGAACTGCCCGCGGTGTGCGCGGTATGCAGTTGGAGGGGGATGACCACATTATTGGCATGGAGGTAGTTACCGATACTACCGCCGCTACTTTGGTTAGTGTAACTGAAAACGGCTACGGCAAGCGTACCGACATTGGCGAGTATCGCATCCAAAGCCGCAGCGGCAAGGGTATTATCACCATTAAAACCTCGGAGCGTAACGGCAACGTGGTGGATATAAAACTGGTTACCGACGAGGACGACCTGATGTTTATCACCGATCGCGGCAAGATACTGCGTACCAGCGTGGCATCGCTGTCGATTATCGGCCGTAACACTCAGGGTGTGCGCCTGATGGTTCTCGAAGTGGATGAACGAATAGTGGCAGTAGCCAAGTTGGCGGAAAAAGATGAGGAAGAAGCCGCCGCTTCAGATGGAGAGCAGGCGCAAGAGCAGCCGCCGACACAGGAAGATGGAGAATAAGACTATGGAGATCGGCGTTATAGGTGCCGGTAGCTGGGGTACCAGTCTGGCAAACCTGCTGGCTCTAAAAGGACATACGGTAAAGCTGTGGGTGTATGAGGAAGACCTTGCCGCCAGAATGGCCGCCAGTGGCGAAAATGATCTCTATCTGCCGGGGATACAGCTGTCTGCCAACCTCAAAGTCACCTGTGATCTTGATTACGTGGCGGCGCGGCAGTGCCTGGTTCTGGTACCGCCGTCGCAGCTCATGCGCACAGTTATCGGCGCCGCCAGCGCCAGTATCAAGGCAGATAGCCGCATCATTGCCGCTTCCAAGGGAATCGAGAACGATACCCTGATGACCATGTCGGAGCTACTGCGGCAATTGTTGCCGACCACACTCCACCGCGGGCTGGCTTTTCTTTCCGGCCCGACCTTTGCGCGCGAAATAGCCATGCGTCAACCGGCGGCGGCGGTGGTGGCGGCTGATGATGATGAAACGGCAACTTTTTTTCAGCAGTTGTTCAATACCGATTATTTTCGCGTCTATACCAATAACGATGTCATAGGTATCGAGATTGGCGGCGCGCTGAAAAATGTTATTGCCCTGGCGGCGGGAATATGTGATGGACTAGGTTTCGGCTATAACACCCGCGCCGCCCTGATAACACGCGGTTTGGCCGAGATCAGAAAAATAGGCCTGGCCATGGGAGCGCGGCCGGAAACCTTTTCCGGACTGGCGGGAATGGGCGATCTGGTGCTCACCTGTACCGGCGATCTGTCACGCAACCGCAGTGTCGGCATTGAACTGGGCAAAGGGAGAAAGCTGGATGAAATTATCGCCGAAATGTCCATGGTGGCCGAAGGGGTAAAAACCACTATTTCCTCTTATCAACTGGCGCAGAAGCTGGGTGTAGAAGCGCCGATAATTGAACAGATGTACGCCATTCTATACCAGAACAAGGCACCGGAGCAGGCGGTGGTCGAATTGATGCAGCGCGATCTTAAATCTGAATATCATTGACAAGCGGGAGAAAATCCATGAAAAAATTGTTGTTACTAATGGTGATTATCCTCATTCCGGCTGTGGTCTGCGCCGCGCCCACGGTGGTTATAAACACCAATATGGGCGCCATAACCGTAGAGCTTAACGATAAAAAAGCGCCCGTATCCACCGCTAATTTTCTCCATTATGTCGATTCAGGTTTTTATAACGGCACTATTTTTCACCGCGTTATTCCCAATTTTATGATTCAGGGCGGCGGTTTCAGTAAAAACATGGTGCGCAAAATTACCGCCGCGCCGATAAAAAACGAGGCCGCCAATGGTTTGAAAAACAATCGCGGTACTATTGCCATGGCGCGCACCAGCCAGGTAGATAGCGCCACCAGCCAGTTTTTTATCAATCTGGTCGACAACAATTTTCTTAACCACCGTTCCAACTCGCCGCGTGGTTTCGGCTATGCTGTTTTTGGTCGGGTTGTCAAGGGGATGGATGTGGTGGATAAAATAGCCGCCGTGGCTACCGGCAGTAAAAACGGTATGCGCAACGTGCCCTACAGTCCGGTTATCATCAAATCTGTTACCAGGCTTGAGGAAAAAAAACACTGATTGGCCTGCGGCGGTATTCCGGCTGCTCCGCCAAAAAGGACAGCACTTATGAAAGCCGTTCGAATTATCTCCTACAATCTGCGTGGTTGCCGGGATATAAACCCTGTTATTGAGGTAATCAGACACTGGCAACCCAATTGTGTATTGTTGCAGAACGTGGTGCAGGAGTGCTGGCCGCAGTTATGCGCGCGCGAACTGGGTGGTTTCAAGTGTGTCTCTGCCGCATCGGTGGCAATACTGTCAAATATGGAACTTAAAGCGGCGCTGGCGTATCGGCTGCAAGGCGGCGGCACCTGTCAGCGCGTGGATATCTACAGCGGGGAAAAACGTTTTTACCTGATAAATGTGGCTCTGCGTGGCCCATTTTACCGCCGTCCCGCTCAAGTGCGCGAGCTTATCGGTGGCGATATTCTCGGCGAGTATCCCAGCGCGCCACCGGCGGTGGTGGCGGGTGACTTTTACGATATTCTCGGTATTTCCTGCCATTATAATTTCAACCGTAAATTGCAGCGCTACGCGCCGATGTTCTGGCGTGCTACCTACCCGGCATGGTTGCCGCTATTCAGTCGCGACAGAATCTATGCCACCAGCTCGGTTGCGGCGCTGGCGACATACATTGATTATCGGCGCAGCACCAGAAAACTTGGTGCCCATGTGCCGATAATCGCCGATATAAAGGTTATCGACAACCGCCAGACGGTTATCAACAGGGGGGTAAAGAGCGGCAAACTGGCTTCCACTGCCGCTGGATAAATTAGCCGCAATTTGTGGATAACACTGTTAACAAAGTTGATAAATAAACAGAACAGGGTAAAAAGAAGCGATTTGTTTTTGCGAGATCATCATAAATGGATAAAAAAAAGCGCCAGCTGGCGCAGCGGATAAGTGAAACCATAGAGCTGTTACGCCAGCTTTATCCCGACGCGCGCTGCTCCCTCAACTACACCAACCCGTTTGAGTTGCTGGTGGCTACTATCATGTCGGCCCAGAGTACCGATATACGGGTAAACAAAGTAACTGCCGAGTTATTTAAACGCTACCGCTGCATCGAAGAATATGCCGCCGCCACAGCAGAAGATATCGCTGCAATTATTCGCACTGTCGGCTGCTACCGGGTGAAAGCGGCCAATATTGTCAAGGCGGCACGGATAATCAGCACCGAGATGGGCGGTGAAGTACCGCAAACCCTGGAGCAACTGGTAACTTTGCCCGGTGTGGGGCGTAAAACCGCCAACGTGGTATTGAGCAATGCCTTTAATGTTGCCGGTTTCCCGGTAGATACCCATGTAAAACGGTTGGCTCGCCGCCTGGGCTGGACCAGCAGCACCGATCCGGTGAAAATAGAACAACAACTGTGCGCTTTAATCGAAGCGAAACAGTGGGGACACACCTCCCATCTGCTCATATACCATGGCCGCGCCTGTTGTACAGCGCGCGGCCCCCGCTGTGATCTGTGTCAGATAAAACATCTTTGCGATCAGAACATCTAAAGCGGATATGTTTCCATCATGAAAAAAGATATTGTAGCCAAAGGTGCCATCGTGCAGAAAGATCGCCAGACTTACGCCATAACGCCGCATATTCCCGCCGGAATTGTCAGTGTGGAGCAGTTGCGCAACATAGCTGCCGTAGCGGAAAAATACCGCGCTACCATAAAAGTTACCAGCGCCCAGCGCCTCACCATCATCGGTCTGGAAGAGGAACAGCTCGATGCCGCCTGGGCTGAATTGGGTCAGCAGATGGGACACGCCATCGGTAAATGTGTGCGCTCGGTAAAAATCTGCCCCGGTACCACCTATTGCAAACGCGGTCAGCAAGATTCCATGAGTGTCGGCCTGCAACTGGATGAACGCTACCACGGTCTGCCGACGCCGTGGAAATGTAAACTGGCTGTCTCCGGCTGCCCCAACGATTGCGCCGAAGTGTGTATCAAGGATCTCGGTCTCATCGGTACCACCAAAGGATGGAATGTCATGATCGGCGGCAACGGCGGCGCCGCTGCCCGCCTGGCTGTACCGCTGGCCACCGCGCTTACCACTACCGAAGCGCTGGCATTGGTGGACAAAATTATGCGCTGGTACCAACACAGCGGCTACGTCGGTCGTCTCGGTCGTCTGATAAGCAAAATCGGCGTGGAACAGTTTATGGCGGATGTTGACAAAGTAGCGTAGCGGTTACAGGTTAAAATTGTTTGATATGGATAAAACACTACTTGGCGGCTGATCACATGACGAGACTTTTTTGCTTTAATGCTTTAACCGTACAGTGTTTCCATTGTGCCGTGGCAATCTGATTGTCTCCGGGAGATCGTCTCATCAACAGATTTCTGCTTTAGTGCGTGGTGGAATATTAGAATAATTGAAGTGTTCCAGTTGTGGATGTATACATATGTGAGCAGAGGGAGTTTTGTTTAAATTATGTATGTGACGAGCTACAATGGAGCAATCATCTGTGAAAAACGCCAATCTGTTTCTCAATACCCGCAGGCTCACCAGTTCTAAAGAAGATCACCTTACCGAATTTCTGGCGGCCATCATCGATATGGATGAAACATTCAGGCGCGATTTCAGCGCGTTGCTGCTGGGAAGATATGCCGCCGACAACGGCTGGGATACGCCGCTGATATCTGCTGTTGAAACTCAGGTGCAGTTTCCTGACACTAATTGTTGCCCTGATATGCGTTTTACCCTGGCGGACGGCCACACCATTGTGTGTGAAAACAAGATTGAAGCGCCACAGACCATGGGCAGTGCCAGCGATCCGCGGGCGCAGTTGCTTCGCTATCTTGATCTAGCCTGTGATGGTGTGGCGTACATCCGTGCCACCCCGGCGCATAATCTCGCGCAAGAGATCATCAACCATCCAAAATTTATATGTAATAACGGTCGCCACTTTTTGTGGCGCGACATCTATCCGTTGCTGGAAAAAAACGATAATCCGCTGGTTGCCGCGGTAAGAAAAGGGTTCGAGGTGATGGGTTTTGTGCCACCGTTGCCGGCGGTTGGAACCATGGCTGATTTAAACTCCAGCGTAGACAAGAAAAACCGCTGTGCGTTCAGAGAATTTTGGCAACTGGCAGCGGAATATGGGCGCCAATTGGGCTGGCGTGTCGAAACCAATGTCAACGCTGAGTTGTATTATTACTCCGGCAACTCCGACCAGTTGTACCAGGTATTTGTTTCACCATCCAAGGCCGAGCGTTTTCTCCTGCGCCTGACACTGAAAGATGGCGCTGATGTCGATGAGTTGTCTCAGTTGGTGCAGCGGGTTGATATTGCAGTGCCGTACGAAATAGAAGTCTACACGAAAAAAGGGAAACGCGGCGGCAAGAGTGTCAGTGAAAATGTGATCGATATAACCACGTCTCTGAAGCATGTAATCGGCACCAGCGATGATCGGCAGGAGATACAGACCATGCTGCTGGGTTTTGTTAAGAGTTTCGTTGATGTTGTAGTCTGAACGACGGTGGGAAGGCTGGTCGAATGACGGTAAAAACCGTTGAATTTGTTCTTGTTCCAGACAGTTGCAGCGCGCGGCGCCTGCGCAGGATGATTGCGCATTGTGCGGCACGGCTGGGGTTGGTGGTGGGTACCTGGGCAGAGTTGCTTGACCTGGCCGCGCAGTCTTACGGGGTTGGAGTAACGGATGATGCGCTTTGGGATGAGAGGCTGCAGGTTGCCGCCGACGTGCCGGAGCCGTTTTGGGCTGAGAGTATGCAAGTGGCTCCCCGGCAGGTGCTTGCTCATCTGGACAGGACTATGCGCGAATTGCTCCACGCCACCAGCGATACCGACCTTGGCGTTGTTGCCGCCGCTGCCGGGCGGTTACGCCCGCGTGTTGCCGGTAATCTGGCCGATCTGTATCGGTTGCATCGGCACATGGACTATATCCTGCCCGGTGATCTGGCGGTGCTGAAGCAGATCTGCAGTAGCGATGTGTCTGAGGCCTGCTTTGCCGTCAAGGTATATAGGCATCGGCGGGTTCCGCTCTTGAGCCGCCAGCAGCTTATGCTGATAGAAAAGCTGGATGAAAATTGTTCTGCCCCCTTTGACCGGGATATCGAATGTCTGCTGGCACAGGTGTTCGATGGCCACAGTAATTGTCCCGGTGCGTTGGGTCATCTGCACAACAACCTGTTCAATGCCGCTGCCGGACAGGTGGCGTTGGATGAAACACTGCAATGGCTGGCTCTGCGTGACTACCGTGAAGAGATTACCAGCGCCGTAGCGATGATCAGGCAGATGCTTGCTGATGATCCTGATCTTGGCTGTGGCGATATTGCCATCCTCACCCCGGATATCAGTGCATATACAGCCACCCTGGCTGGCGAGCTGGAAAACAATGCCATCCCCTGTTCCGGTCTCCAGGTATCTGTACCGGTGCGTGATCTTGGTGGAGAATTGCTGCGCAGCTTTATTGCCGCCCTGCAACCACCGACGGCAAAAATGGCGTACGCCGCGCTGTTCTCGTCGCCGCTGATGCCGTGGGCGCCAGGTGTTGGCAATCGCTGGGCACAGGCAATTATGGATGGTTATGGCTTGCCGCAAGACAATCCGCTAACTGCCGTGCTGGCAGTTGCGCCCGATAATACCGGCCGCCTGGTGGAATCTCTGCAGGCATTAGTGGAACTTGTGCCGGTTAACGATTTTACCTCTCGCCACCGCGCTCGTTTGCAGCAACTGGTGCAAGAGATATCCCATGAGCTGCCTGGTGATGGTGCTATTGACTGGCCGCTGCTGGAGCGGTTGCTGCCAGTGCAGCAACTGTGCGACAGCAGTACAAGTGATTATTATCAGCAGGCCGTGGCGGTTTTTTCCGCCCATCAGGAACCGTGGCGCTCTTGCCGCGTTCTGCTGGTGCTGGGCTTTACTGCTGGCTGTTATCCTGCGGTGGCGCCGACGGGACCGGTGTTTAGCCAGGATGACATAGCCGCCATCAATACCGTCATTGCCGGTGAGCTGGTTACCAGTAAACAGATATTGCAGCAGCGGCGGGAATTATTCCGGCGACAGTTGCAGGCCGCCACCGATGCGATAACCTTTTTTGTCCCGCAGCGCAACGGTGCGGGAGAAGCGCTGACCATGTGTGAAAGTCAGATTTTCATGGCGCAACTGTTCAGCGATATTGGCGATGCAAAAGAGCTGTTGCTTCACGCTGATAATAGGGAACAGCGCAACAAAATCCGTCATCTGGTTTACGAGGATAAAGCTGAAGCGGATACAGCATTACATCTGCCTGTTGCAGTTGATCTCGAACTGAAACGCGACCTGCTGGCACTGCGACGTGATCAGGAAGGACACCAGAAACCGGAATCACCCAGTGGGCTGGAAACGCTGCTGGTATCGCCGCTGGCGTGGCTGCTGCACCGCTTTCACCTGGAACCGCAAGCGTGGAGTGTTGACAGCCTGGATGTATTAACCAGAGGATCACTGGCGCATCGAGTATTTGAACACCTGTTCAGTCCCGGCCAACCAGTGCCCAAGGCGCAGGTTATCGCCGAGAGGGTTCCGCAACTGTTGCGGGAAGCGGCGCGGGAGATATTTCCGTTGTTGCAACGTGATGAGTGGCGCGTGGAGCGGCGCAACCTGCAGCGAGAGCTGATAACCGCCGCCCGGCGCTGGGGCGAGATTCTCACGGCAATCGATGCCACGATAATCGGTGTAGAGGTGCCTTTGAGCGGATATCTTGATAAGGTGCCGGTTGCCGGGATAGCCGATCTGTTACTGCGTCTGCCTGATGGACGCTTGTTGGTGGTGGATTACAAAAAATCAGGTAGCAGCGCCAGAATCAAGCGGATGGAAAAAGGTTACGACAGCCAGGCCAATCTGTATCGGGTCATGATAACCAGCGGCGGCACCACCGACAACGACCAGTTGCAGCAAATATTGCGCCAGGCACGGCATATCAGCGTGATGTACTACCTGCTCAACGATCAGGTTGCCCTGTCTGACAGCAGCGGCTGGAGCATAAATGACATTGCCGGTTGGCACGAAATGGGCGATGCCATTGCCGACAATGCCATGGAATTAATAGCTGAACGTCTTGATCAGTTGCGCCATGGCCGGGTAATTCTCAATAATACAAGCGATATGGATGAATTTGAAAAAACTACCGGCATAAAACCTTACGCTTTGGAAAACAGCCCGCTGATTAAAATGTTTATGAAGCAGGGCAGCGGATAACAGCGGCAAATTACTCTTCAACAGGGAACCGCCATGAGTATTGCACCCCTTACCATTATTCCGGCCGGCGCCGGTTCCGGCAAAACCTATACCATCCAGACAACACTGGCGCAGTGGATTGCCGATGGGCTGGTGCGTCCAGAGCGGATTGTGGCGGTAACCTTTACCGAAGCGGCGGCTGCCGAGTTGCGCACCCGTATCAGGCAGGAATTGAGTCGGCAAAACCGCATTGAAGATGCCCTGCTGCTGGAGCAGGCGTATATCTCCACCATTCACTCTTTTGGTTTGCGGCTGCTCAGGGAGTTTGCCTTCGATTGCGGAATTTCCCCCGATCAGCGTCTGTTGAACAAAGATGAAGAGAATTCCCTGATGCGTCGCGCGCTGGCCGTTACCGACCAGGGCGACATAGTGATGGACAATCTGCGCGGCTTTGGTTATCGCTACGATTTCAGTAGCGGTAAAGGTGCTGAGGAGCTGTTTCGCGCTGCGGTTCTCAAGCTGATTGCCATAATGCGTTCCATAGGCAGGCAGTCTTCCGATGCCGAGCTGCTCCCCCACGCGCAAGCACTGATTACACAGCTGTACGGTCCAGTTGCCGACGCCGCACAACTGGAGGATAAACTCCATCGGGCAGTTACCGCGTTGCTCAACCGTTTTCCTGCCGACATGGCGGCAACTCACGCCGATAACGCCACCGCAGTCAAAGCGTTGCATAACGACTACCGGGCCCTCAAACAGGCGAAGGACAAAACCCGTCTGGGATATGATTGGGCACTATGGCAACAGTTACGTAACCTGCGCACCATAAAGATGCCGCCGGAATACCAGGCGGCCGCCGCAGAAGTGGTAGCCGCTGCCGACTTCCTGCCCCGCCATCCCGGCCCCCTCAACGATGCTCTGGTACACGTACGTGCCCTGCTGCTCTCCGGTCAGGATGCCCTGGCCATCCACAGTGAGAAAAAGCGTCAGGCTGGTCTGCTCGACTACACCGATATGCTGGCACTGTCTCAGCAATTGTTCAGCAGCAACAGTGCGGTGGCGGCGCAGTTCAGGGATCAGATCGACTGTCTGATAATAGATGAATTTCAGGATACCAATCCGCTGCAGTTTTCGCTGTTGTGGCAATTTTACACCATGGGCGTTCCGGTTTTGATTGTTGGCGATTTAAAGCAGGCGATCATGGGGTTTCAGAATGCTGACGCCCGCCTGCTCGAAGCACTACAGCGACAATATCCTGCAGCCTGCCGTCCCCTTACCGCCAACTGGCGCTCTACGCCGCAGTTGCTGGAGTGGATAAACGCCGTTGGCAGTGGATTGTTCGGCGCTGATTACACCCATCTTGCCGCCAGAGCTGACTATCCTTCCACCATTGCCCCGCTGGAGGTGCTCCGCTTTAATAAGCGCCCCAAAAAAATAGACCAGCAGGTGCAGGTCACAGCGAGGCACATTTACAATTTGCTCAACAGCTCCGAGCAGATTTACGACCGTTTCAGCAATCAGCAGCGGCAACTGCGCGGCGGCGATATTGCCGTGTTGTGCCCCACCAACGCCAGGCTTGACCTGTTTGCTGCGGCCTTGCGTAATCTTGGTATCGACTGCCGCATTGCGCGCGGCGGCTGGTTTGAATCGCGCGTTGTGCAGTTGCTCTACCACGCCCTTTGCTACGTGGCCGATACCACCGACCGTCACGCGGCACTGTATATGAGTGTGACCGAACTGGGGTGCCTTACATTGCAGGAAGCGCTGGAACAGATGCTGGAAGGCGATCTGCCGCACATCCCTGTAATTAATACCCTGCAGAATATTGCCGCCGAAAACGGCGCTAGCGGCGTAAACGCCATACTGGGTCAGATAATTGATCGTTTATCAATTTACCAACAACTTGACGCATGGCCAGATACCGCGCAGGCGCGCGCCAATCTGATGCGTCTGCAACACGAAGCAGACCTCTTTCATCAGACCGATGCGGCGGCCCTGACCAGCATCGGTCTGTTCGGTTCAGGGATAAAGACGTTTCTAGCCTGGTTGCAAATCAAGGTGCAGCAGGAAGAAAACAACGCTCAGCCCGATAGCGGGACAGATGATGAAAACGCCGTCGATCTGGTAACATGGCACCGCGCCAAGGGACGGGAGTGGCCGGTGGTTGTCGTGGCTGGAATGGATAAAACCGTTGCCGCCAGGTTGCCCGCCTTCAATGTTGTCTACAGTGATTTTGACAACCTGGCCAATATTCTGCATCAGGCCAGAATAGAGATATCCCCCGATTTTACCGCGCCGGAAACACGAGCCGCCTTCAGCCATAGACTGCTGCCGGAAATATACACAAGCGCCCGGCGCCTGCAATATGTTGCCCTTACCCGGGCGCGTGAGCGGCTGATTATCGAATGGCCGCAATATCTGGATAAAAGTAAAGCCAAAGATAAAACCCATTGGGCACTGCTGCGCGAGCAGACAAAAATGGCGGTAAACAACGATGCCTGTATCATCGGCGCGCAGTCGTTCCCTTGCCTGGTACACAACGCCGACTATTCAACCAGCGCTTGTTGCGCTTCGCAACACAGTACATCGTTATATCGTGTTGCCCCGGCTCCATTCACACCACCGCAGACTCTTGTTTCCGACAGCATCAGTCCATCGCAGCAGCACCAGCAGACGGCAGAGTCACCTGCCGGATTGCGCACCACCACCTATGCGCCGCCATTGCTGTTGGCGCTGGATCTGCCCGCCGACCAGTACGGCACACTGTTGCATCGCTGCTTTGAAGTTGCCCTGGTCAAAGATATAAGCGGCGAGCGCCTGGCGGCACTGACCAATTATCTACTCAAGGGTGAACAAAGCACGGCAATACTGAACAATATCGCCGCATTCAAGCGCTGTCTGCAGCGAATGTGGGTACCATCCGCCCTCACCTGTGAGCTGCCACTGCTGTTTCTCAACAACACAGGCAGCGTTGTTTCAGGTATTATCGACCTGCTGGTTGAATGTGAAAACGGTTTCTGGATTGTCGACCACAAATCCGATGCCGGAGGCAACGACGCGACAAAGTTTGCCACCTACCTGCCTCAGCTGCAATGCTACGCCGCCGCCGTTGCCAAGGCCCGCCCCGACAAGCCGATCCTCGGGGTAGCGATCAACTGGATTTCCAGCGGCAGTATGACTATAGCTGCCGATTGAGCGCTGATTTTATACCAGATAGCTAGCCGGCTCGACAAAATAGTCGACATATCCGTCCTATCCCACCCGCTGTGCCATCAGGGCGTTGGTGGCGGTCTGGATGTAGGATTGCGACATGGTTACCAGTTCAGCGTTGAGGGCGGGGTTGTCTACGATGGTGACACCGGCTTCGGGATAAAGCTGGTAGCGATACAGTTGCGCTGCGCCATCGTGGGGGTGGACGAGGACGTGTTCACCTTTGAAGGCGGCTACGGTGGGATCGTTGCCGGAGGGTTTGATAATGCCGAAGCCGGGATCGGCGGCACTCAGGTTGAACAGGTTGCGCCCCCAGCACTGGTGGGTAAATTCCCTGCCGAGCAGTCCCATTATGGTTGGGGCCACATCCACCTGGGTGGCCACAGTGCTGCGCCGGTTGCCGAAGCGTTGCTGCATGCCGGGAGCGAGAAACAGCAACGGTATGTGGAAGCGCAACAGTTGAATATCGGTAAGCTGGTTGGGGATGCAAAAGCCGTGGTCACCCAGCAGGACAAACAGGGTGTCGTTGTAATAGCTGCTGTTTGCCGCCGCGGCAAAAAATTGCCCCAGCGCCCAATCGGCGTAGCGCATGGCAGTGAGGTGGTCGTCATTGTGGTCGAAACCGCTCACCCGCTCCACCGGCAGGGGGTCGGGAATGGTAAACGGCAGGTGGTTGCTCAGGGTCTGGATAATGGCGAATACCGGTTGTTCGCCGCTGCAGCGCTGTTCAAGCTCCTGGTGGGCGCGCTGAAACATATCGTGGTCCGATACCCCCCAGGTGGGATCGACAAACTGCGGGTTGACAAAGTCGTCGCGGCCGATAAAGTCGCTCATCCCCTGGTGGCGGAAAAAGCCCTCCTGGTTATCCCAGGCAAAATCGCCGTTGTAGATGTAGAAACTGTTGTAACCGGCGGCGTTAAAAAATGGTACCAGGCCGGAGAAGGTGGTGGCGCCCTGGGGTTTCTGCATCAGGTATTCAAAGCCGGGCAGATTGGGAAAGCCGCACATGGTGGCAAACACGCCTTGATGGGTATGGGTGCCATTGGAAAAAAAGTGGTCGAACAGCACTCCCTGCCGCGCCAGCCGGTCGAATTGCGGGGTAATATCACCGCTGCCGTCGAGAGCGCCGACAAATGGCGCCGCAAAACTTTCCATCAAAATTACTACAACATTTTTGATGGGTGGATTGTCGTCCTGCGGGCGGTGATGCCGCCTGACCGGGTACTGTTCTCCATTATGCGCTGGAGTATCGCCTGGTTGCAGCAATAACGCGCTGGTGGTGGCCAACGCTTCATCTTTGGGCAGGCAGTAACGCCACGGGTTTTTGCGCTGTCGTTTGCGGACATCGAGAATGGCCTTGATAAGGGTATAGGTACCGTTGAGGGCCAGGTGATTGGCAAACAGGTGTTCGCTGTGGTAGGCGTCGCCCCAGCGTAGCGGCGGGCCGTGGCGCAGAGTACCGCGGCAGACCAGCAGAGTCAGGGCTAAAACGGGCGGATATACCAGAGCTCTCAGCCACCAGGGTGCGGTAGCGCTGGTGGTCGGTACCAGCACGGCACTTATAACAACGAACAGCAGCATCAGCGCCGCCCACAGGGCCAGGTAGCGTTTTACCGGGCAGCCGTTCCAGATCATGCTGGTGACAGTGCGGGTATCCTCGCGCAGGTAATCAAATACCAGACTGTTGAGACGGCTGTTGAACTGGCGATAGAATTCCAGCTCGGCCACACCGGCAAACAGCACCACACCAGCGCAGAGAATAAACCACCAGCGGGTGAAGGTGGGCCAGGAGCCGCACAGGTGGGCCAGTTCAGGGACCAGGGCGATGGCGGCGACGATGATGGCATCGAAGCGGATACCGACGAGAAACGCACGGCGCAGGTCGGTGCGGGGCAGTTGCCGCGTCAGCTCCCGGTTGGTTAGCGCCAGCAGGGCGCGCAATACGGCCAGCAGCAATAACAACAGTAACGCCGGTAGTGCAATTCCAGCCAGTTCTGCCCAAATCAGCGCCATCTATCTACCTTTCGCGATGGTTACAGTGCTATTCTACGGTTACACTCTTGGCCAGGTTGCGCGGCTGATCGACATCGGTGCCTTTCAGCACGGCAATGTGATAGGCCAGCAACTGCAGCGGTACGGCGGTAAGCACCGGCATCAACTCGTCGCAGATGGCGGGTAGAGTGAATACGGTTACCTCCTCTGCCGCGCCGTCAGCCTCGCTCTGCGCCGCCGTGGTATTTACCACAATAATCCTGCCGCCGCGAGCTTTTACCTCTTCAAGATTTGACATCACCTTTTCGTAGGTTTCGTTGTAGGGGGCGATAACCACCACCGGCAGATTTTCGTCGATAAGGGCGATGGGCCCGTGTTTCATCTCGCCGGCGGGATAACCTTCGGCGTGGATGTAGGAGATCTCCTTCAGTTTCAGTGCCCCTTCCAGGGCGATGGGATACTGATTGCCCCGGCCCAGGTAGAGAAAATCGGCGGCGTGAAAATAATGGCGCGCTTCCCCTTCGATGATAGCGTCCAGTTCCAGTGTCTGCTCCAGTTTGCGCGGTAGAGTGAGCAACTGGGCAATCTGTCCGGCGATGGCATCTGCGGACAGGGTGCCGCGTACCCGCCCCAGGTGCAGGGCAAACAGATACAGCGCCACCAGCTGGGTGGTAAAGGCTTTGGTGGAGGCGACGCCAATCTCCGGCCCGGCATGGGTGTAGATAACGCCGTCACTCTCGCGGGCGATGGAGGCTTCAATGACATTGCATACCGCCAGCACCTTGCCGCCGAGACGGTGAGCTTCGCGCAGGGCGGCCAAAGTGTCGGCAGTTTCGCCGCTCTGGCTGATCACCACGGTGAGGGTGCGCTGATTGACCAACGGGCTGCGGTAGCGGAATTCGCTGGCAATATCTACTTCCACCGGCAGGCGGGCAAAGCTCTCCAGCATAAACTTGCCTACCAGCGCCGCATGCCATGAGGTGCCGCAGGCGACGATGTACAGTCGCTCAAAAGCGGCCAGCTCGGCATCGCTCAAGTTGATATCGTGCAACAGTACCCGCTGCTTGTCCTCATCTATCCGTCCGGCGATGGTATCGGCCACGGCGCGCGGCTGCTCGTGAATTTCCTTGAGCATAAAATGGCGATAGCCGCCCTTTTCCGCCATCATGGGATCCCAGGTGATGGTTTTACTCTGTTTTTCCACCGTCTGACCGTCGATGGTGGTGATAACCATGGCGCCGCCGCGACAGACCACCATCTCGCCATCGTCGAGAAAAATCATCTCACGGGTGTGGGACAACATGGCAGGGATATCGGAGGCGACAAAAAACTCATCGTCGCCACAGCCGATAACCAGGGGTGAGCCGGCCTTGGCGGCAATAAGGGTATCGGGGTGATGTTCGCAGATTACCGCGATGGCAAATGCGCCGCTCAGCAGTTGTAACGCCTGGCGTACCGCCTGCTCAAAATCGTTGTGCTGCTTGTAATAGTCCTCAATGAGGTGGGCGATAATCTCGCTGTCGGTTTCCGATTTGAAGTTGTGACCGTCGGCACTTAACTGTTGCTTGAGCTGCAGGTAGTTTTCGATGATGCCGTTGTGTACCACCACAAAACCGCCGGCGCGGTGGGGATGAGCATTTTGTTGCGACGGCTTGCCATGGGTGGCCCAGCGGGTATGGCCGATGCCGATGCTGCCGCGCAGTGGCTGTTGCTGCAGCTGCCGCTGCAGGTTGGCCAGTTTCCCTTCGGCGCGGCGGGTATCCACAACACCGCCGGACAACGTGGAGATTCCCGCCGAATCGTAACCACGGTATTCCAGGCGGCGCAGACCGTCCAGCACAATCTCCACCGCATCCTGATTGCCGATATATCCTACAATTCCACACATATAAGTCAGTTCTTTCCGTCGTAGACGATGGGTATGTCGTTAGCTCTTTTTGCCGGACTGTTTTTTGCGCCAGCCGGGGATAACGGTTTGCGGTGTGCGTGCTATGGCCAGTGAATCGGCGGGGACATCCTTGGTGATGGTTGATCCGGCGGCGATGAGACTGTTGCTGCCGATGGTTACCGGAGCGACAAACTGGGTATCGCTGCCGACAAATACTCCGTTGCCGATGGTGGTTTTATGTTTGTTTATGCCGTCGTAGTTGCAAGTTATGGTGCCGCAGCCGATGTTGACATCGCGCCCCAGTTCGGCATCGCCGATATAGGTGAGGTGGCTGGCCTGGGAGTTGACACCGATATGAGCCTTTTTGGTTTCCACATAATTGCCGATTTTGTTGTGGCCGCACAGCACGGTACCGGGGCGCAGATGGGCCATGGGGCCGATGGTGCAGTGTTCGCCGACGCTGGCCTGCTCCAGGGCGCTGCCGGCCTTGATATAACTGTAATCGCCGATGGTGCCGCCGTCGATTACCGCGCCGGTCTCCACAACGCAGTGGTTGCCGATGGTGCAGCCGCCGCGCAGGTGAACGCCGGGCTGGATGACACTGTCGACACCTATGGTTACGTCGGCATCAATATAGGTGGCGTCCGGATCGACAATGGTGACTCCGGCCAGCATATGTTGTTCGTTAATGCGCCGACGCATGATGGCGGCGGCAGCAGCCAGTTGTACGCGATCGTTTATTCCCATGCTTTCACTGCTGTCTGCCAGTACGCAGGCACTCACCCGCTGGCAGGCCTGCCGCGCCAGGGCGATAATGTCGGTGAGGTAGTATTCCTGCTGGGCATTGCTGTTGTCCAGCCGCGCCAGCAGTTCCAGCGCTTGAGGCGCTTCGAGGGCATAGATGCCGGTGTTTATTTCGTCGATCTGCTTTTCTTCGGCGCTGGCGTCTTTCTCCTCCACAATCCTCTCGACCCCGCCGTCATCACAGCGCACAATACGACCGTAGCCGTGCGGCTCAGGCACCTTGGCGCTGAGAACCGTCACCACGGCAGTGCTGCGGCGATGTTCGTCGAGCAGCGCGCGGATTGTTGCACTGCGCAGCAGCGGCACATCGGCACACAAAATCAGCACCGTGCCGTTAAAATCGCGCAGGGCGCCAGCAGCGCATTGTACCGCGTGGCCGGTACCAAGCTGTTGCTGTTGCGTAACAAACACCACCTGTTCATCACTACAATGCTCGCGCACGGCATCGGCCTGATGGCCAACCACCATTACCGTCTGCTCACAGCCGAGCTGACGGGTGAGTTCGAGAACATGGGCGCATAACGGCCTGCCGGCCAACGGATGCAGCACTTTAGGCAGGCTTGAGCACATACGCGTACCCTTGCCCGCCGCCAGGATTACCGCCGCCAGATTGTGTATGGACATTACCACCTCTTTAAGTTTATGCTGTCGCCAGCTGGGGATTGCCACACCGGAGCCGTTCCGGTCGTCAACGCCGGAGCAGATGGTTATTTTAAGTCCGGTCAATGAGTGCAATTCTTAGAGGAAAACCCCCACGCCGTCAAGTTGTTTAATGTTAGCGGCAGCGCTGGAGAGCCGATCATGTCCGACCGCGACGACCACGACAACATTGCCGCCCGCATAGATAATCTTGAGCAGCGGATCAAGATGTTGCGCATCCGCTTTGAGCAGTACTTTGCCGGGGTTGAAAAACGTGCCCCCCTGCGCGAACGCGATGCCATCAAAAAAGAGATTCTGCTGCTCAACCAACGCAAAATAATGCAAACCAAGCTGCGTTACAAGTTCCAGAACCTTTCCAGTATGTTTCATATTTATCTGGGCATGTGGGAGCGGATTCAGCGCGAAATCGACGAAGGGCGCTATTATCGCCACCGCAGTCACTCCAGTGTCGACAGCGAAAGCAAAAGCCGCAATGAGGTTGAGCGTATTCACAGCGAATACCAGCGTATTGCGGAAAAATCCGGCGACAATGTGCCCAGCCGCGAACAACTGGAACTGTTTCTTGCCCAGCAGCGATTAAAAATTGAGGAAAAATATGGCAAGGTGCGGTGCCAGTTCAGTGTCAGCAGCGAAAACGGCAAACCTAAAATCAAAGTCAACATAAAGCGCTGATATATGCCCGCCGACCGTATCGTTTTTGTTACCATCCACGTGCGTCCGTCGGCGCAGGCGGTGGCCTTGGGCGCCGCCTGCGTGGCGGCGGCGCTGCCGCCCGATTATCGCAGCCGCAGTTGCTGTCTGGATGTGTTTCCCACCGATGACGATTCCGCCGTGGTTGATACCATCCTGTCGCATCGCCCACAGGCCGTATCCTTCAGTGTGTATGTATGGAATCGCCGCCGGGTCAGCGCCCTGGCGCGTAGAATTCGCGCCGAGGCGGCGCATATCATGCTGATTGCCGGTGGTCCGGAAGCCAGTGCCTGTTGTGTCGAGATGCAGAAAGAACAGTTGTTTGATACCATAGTAAGCGGCGAAGGCGAGAGTGCTGTTGCCGCTTTGCTGTGCCAACTACGCCAGCCCCGTCCGGCTGCTGTTGCCAGCATAATTCACAGCAAGGTATTTCCGCTGGAGCAGCAGCAATCACCGTGGCTGACCGCCGCTATTCAGCCGGAACGTGGTGTTTTGTGGGAAACCTCACGCGGCTGCCCGTTTCGTTGTTCGTTCTGCTACGATGCCCGTGGCCGCCACAAGTTGCGCACTGTTTCGCCGCAGCGTCTGGCTGCCGAACTGCAACTGTTTGCCCGCAGCGGTGTGGAGCAGATATGGGTACTCGATTCCACTTTCAACTATCCGCTGGAGCGTGGCAAGCAACTGTTGCGTCTGCTGCTGCAACATGCGCCGGATATCCACTACCACCTGGAAGCCAAAGCCGAATACTTTGACACGGAACTGGTGGAGCTGTTGAGCCGGTTATCCTGTTCGGTGCAAATCGGCCTGCAGTCGGCGCGGGTGGAGGTGCTGCGTAACATCAGGCGCGCCTTTGATCCCGAGCGTTTTGCCGCCAATGTTCAGTTACTCAACGCTGCCGCCATCACCTTTGGCATCGATCTCATCTATGCTCTGCCTGGCGACGACGTGGCCGGTTTGCGGTACAGTATCAACTATGCCCTGGAACTGGCGCCGAACCATCTGGAGGTGTTTGCGCTGGCGCTGCTGCCGGGAACCGAACTGCATCAGCGCCAGAACGATTTTTCCATAGTTGCCTTGAAGCAACCGCCTTATACAGTGCAGTCCCATGCCACCATGTCGCCTGAGCAGATGGAGCAATGTCGCGTTCTGGCCGCGGCCGTGGATATTTTTTACAATACTGGCCGTGCCGTGGCGTTTTTTCTGCCGTTGTGCTGTGCCGCCATGTTGGCGCCGGTGGCGCTGCTGGAGCGTTTTGCCGCCTGGTTGCAGCAACGCAGCGACGGTGCCAAGCTGTTGCGTGACAGTGCCGCGGTGAGCGCGGCGGCAGCAACCAGACTGCAGCAGGAATTTGTTGCAGAACTGTTTGCCAGCCTGGGGATGGAAAATCTTGTTGGCGGCATGTGCGATATAATTGCCTTCCATGCCTGCTGGAACGATGCTGTGCTGGGGGAAGAAATTGTGCCGCAGAACAATTGCTCTCCAGCCCGGATCGAGTTGCAGCGTCACTGGCGCCTGGCCGATGGAGTACGCCTGGCGGATTTTAACTATAGTGCCGCCGCCATCGACGCCATGGCCGATATGGACGTGGTGGAGTTTGTCGCTACTGTGCCGCCATCTGCGACAACAGCGCTGTTTTGCCGCTACGGCGGCGAGGTGGTGTGTGAAGAGATCGACGAGATTACCGCTCATCTACTGCGCCACAGCGACGGCAGCAGCAGTGCAGCCACCATATTACGCGTTTACGACGCGGTCATGAACGACGATGAAAAAAGGGAGCTGCTGGCCGATGTTGTCTGCGCCGGGCTGCTGCTCCCTGTTGACTGCTAGTTTTTAGTGATGCGTTCTATTTGGCGCTATCGCGCTGCGGTGGAGCTTCGCTGTCATCGTAACACAGACGCAATGCCCGTTTTACCCGCGCCACCAGGCGTACGCCGTTAACCGGCTTGGCAATAAAGTCGACAAAACCCATATCGAGCAGGCGCGCCTCTTCATTAGCGTTGGCGCGATTTGAATACGCCATCACCGGCAGTTGTGCCGTAGCGCTGTTTTTCTGCATGGTTTTGAACAGCTCAACCCCGCCGATGCCCGGCATCACCACCTCGGTGATTACCAGATGGGGATGCTTGCTGTTTATCAACGCCAGTGCATCGGCCACCTTGGCAGCTTTCAGTACGTCGTAGCCAGCCTTGGAAAGAGCGGCACTGGCTGCCGACAACGCCAGTTCCTGGTTGTCCAGCACCAGCACCCGCCACCAGTCGCCATCGCCGCCGGTATTGGAA
>JAMOOS010000035.1 GCA_027065245.1 Desulfuromonadaceae bacterium
AACACCTCACGCAGGCGCGGCGGCGTTACCGGAGCGGGTGTCTGTCGCCCGGATGGCGACAGTCAAGCACCCATGGATGGGTTCACGCGCCCCGCGCAGGGAACGCTGCCGCGACGGCCTACAACAGCACAACACCTCACGCAGGCGCGGCAGTGTTACCGGAGCGGGTGTCTGTCGCCCGGATGGCGACAGTCAAGCACCCATGGACGGGTTCATGCGTCCCGCGCAGGGAACGCTGCCGCGACGGCCAACAACACAACACCATATGCAGGCGCGGCGGCCACACCCCGGTCATGACAGATGGCGCTCAATATCCATCGTTTCATGAAGTATACGCAACACCTCTATGGCGGGTGCGGCAGCATTACTACTGACCCGAAACAACACAAAATGACGTCCTTTGCGACCGGCGCGGGCCACATGGAGAGAGTAAACAGCGCGGCTGATCTCATGGCGCCGTCTGGCACCGGGAATATCCGGCCCCCGAGACAAAGCACTTATGGCCAAAGATAGTGTTTTGGCGTAGATTTTACCCTGGCGCCGACCAAAATTGGCGACAGTCCAACGCAGAATGTGCTGAAAATCATCTTCAGCAGCGCGAGTAACGCGCACGGTCCAGGTTGTGGTCATCACACATCCAGTGAGCGCCGCGCCAAATTGTCAAGGTGCTGTTCAAGCTCGTCCATTGTCGTGCAAGTGGTATAGCGCCCCGCAACCAGATCGCCCTCGCCAACGCGTACTGCTTCCTTCAAGGCGCTGAGACGCGCCTCGTACTCTTGCTCCATCCGTTCGACACAACGCAACCCTTCGCGCAATACCTCGCTGGCATTCTGATATCGCCCCGATGACACCAGCCGTTCAACCAGCATATTCTGGTGATCGGTTAACACAACATTACGTGTTGGCATAATACAGTCTCCTTCCGGCAATTTATTGGCATAATATGCCAACAGACCAGCCTAATCAAGCAAACAGGTAACGCTGCCGCGACGGCCTACAACAAAACACCTCACGCAGGCGCGGCGGCGTTACCGGAGCGGGTGTCTGTCGCCCGGATGGCGATTATCTAGCGATACAGCCCGGCGGCGGCGATACGCGGGTCAATCATGGCTAGGTAGTGACGTGCCTGCTGCGCCAGTTGTTCATCGCGGGTAACATCGAGCACGGCAAGAAAATATTGATGGGCACTGGGCAGAGAGTTGGCACTGTTGAGCAACGCCACGCCGGCACCGAAAAAAGCGCGATCAAGCAGCGGATCGTTGGGCCGCTCGGCGATAAAACGACGAAACAGCGACAAAGCGGCGGCGTAATCACCCTGCTCCAACAGATATTCACCCAGACGAATCGCCTGCTGAGCAGTAACGTGCAGACGCTGCGCCCGCCCCTTGAGGGAGAAATACAAGCTCACCGCCGCCGGATAATTCCCCGCGTCCAGCAACTGCTGCAGCCGCTGAGCAACAGTTATGGAACTGTTGTCGTAATGAAACTGAAACTCCGGCTGCTGCTGACGCAACTGACGACCACGCTGCATACCGGGCAGAGACGCCGTCAACCACGCCAACCCCATTCCAGCAAAAAAACCACCAAGATGAGCGCCATGAGCCACGCCACCACCGTCGCCGCCACTAAAAAGAAACGGCAACAAATTATCCACCACCAGATAAAAACCGAGCACCAGCCGCGCCGGCAGATAAAAGGTGGTCATCAAAAGCGGAAACAGAAATACAAAAGTTTTGATTTTATTGCGCGGAAACCAGATGAAATAACAACCGAGAATCCCCGAAATCGCCCCCGATGCTCCGATGAGCGGCGCATAGGAATTTCGCGTAAACATGGCGAAAAACAGCGTGGCTGCCACACCGGTAACAAAATACACCAGCAGGTAACGCCACGGACCGAGACGATGCTCCACATTCTGACCGAAAATCCACAAAAACAGCATGTTGCCAGCCAGGTGCATAAAACCGCCGTGCAGAAACAGCGAGACAAACAGGCTGAGCAAATTCGGCTGCGCCGCCTTGAAACCGTAATGAAACACGAACACATCGTAGGCACTGATGTGCTGCAGGGCAATACGGGCGCTCATGGGCGAGTATACCCCCATGCGACGCAGATATTCCGCCAGCCACGGATCGTACATATCGGGACGCGCCGCCGCCAGCGGAATGGTTATCAGCACAAACACCGCCACATTGATGGCGACAAGAGTCATGTTGGCGTAAGCACGCCCGGGCGCTTTGGGCAGATCGCCCATGGGGAAAAACATCGTGGTCTCACTGTTCTGGCAGCAATCTGCCGGTTTCGTTGCATTTACGTCGCCAAAACGCTATTCTTTGGCGGCAGGAGCGCCTGCCGCAGTATGCGACAGGGCTGCTATTATACACGAAAGAGGCGCACTGTGAATCTACTCTACTTTCTCGATCTCACCGGCACCGCCGCCTTTGCCATCTCCGGCGCGCTAGCCGGCATCCAGCGCAAGATGGATCTGCTCGGCGTGCTAGTGCTGGGGATGGTAACCGCCATCGGTGGCGGCACCCTGCGCGATATGCTGCTGGGCGCGACCCCGCCGTTCTGTTTTGAAAACGAAACCTATCTTTATGTTTCGCTGGGGTTCTCCCTGCTGACATTTTTCACGCACCGCCACTTAAGCCGCTATCACGACGCCCTGCTCTATTTCGATGCCGTCGGCCTGGCCACCTTTGTGGTACTCGGCACCGCCAAGGCGCTGGCATACGACTGCGGTGTTCTCAGCTCTATCATCCTCGGCGTTATCACCGCCACCGCTGGCGGCGTTATTCGCGACGTACTCTCCAACCAGGTACCGCTGATCTTGCACAAAGAGGTCTACGCCTCCGCCTGCATCGCTGGTGGCCTGCTGTTCGCCATCCTTAAAATCCAGGCGTTCAACCACAATTTTGCTACCGTGCTGGCGGCGGCAACAGTAATTGCACTGCGTCTGCTGGCCATCCGTCATAAGTGGGCGCTGCCCACCGCCAAAATCGATTAACCCTGCTACATCAACCCGAAGGAGCAACCAGCATGAGTCATTATCAGGCATTTCTTGAAGGCGGCGATTTCCCCACCCCCATCGGCAAAATCGTCTGTCTGGCACGTAACTACGTTGAACACGCCGCCGAACTCGGCAATGAGGTGCCGGAAGAACCGGTGCTGTTCATCAAACCGGCCAGCAGTCTCGTCTACCCCGGCGGTCAGGTGGAAATCCCCGCCTATTCCAACAACTGCCACCACGAGGTGGAACTGGCGGTGCTGATATTCCAGCGCTGCAAGAATGTCAGCGTCGAGACCGCCATGGACTATGTCCACGGCTATGGCGTCGCCATCGACATGACCCTGCGCGACACCCAGGCCAAACTTAAAGAAAAAGGCTATCCGTGGGAGATTGCCAAGGGATTTGACACCTCGTGTCCGCTGTCAATCTTTAAAAACAAGTACGAGGTCGGCGACCCGCACAACCTCGGCATCCAGTTACGGGTAAACGGCGAGCTGCGTCAAGATTCCACCACCGCCTGCATGGTGCGCAAAGTGCCGGAAATTATCGCCTATGTCAGCTCCATTTTCACCCTTGATGCTGGCGATGTCATCCTCACCGGCACCCCGGCGGGTGTGGGCCCGGTACACAGTGGCGATGTGATGGAAGCATGGATTGAAGATGTCGGCAGTCTGAAGGTGAGCGTAAAGTGAAACCTCGCCTGGCGCTGATTGGCCCGGGACGGGTGGGCCAGGCTGTGACCGCCCGGCTGCGCGGGTGTGGATATCCCATTGCCGCTGTGGTAGGACGCGATTTACAACGCACGCGCGCAGCGGCGGAATTTATCGGTGCTGAACTGATGGCCACCACCGATATACGCCGCTGTGCCTCGGCACAGCTGATTCTACTGGCTGTGGGCGATGACCAGATCGCCACGGTAGCGCGGGAGCTGTTTGCCAATGCCGCCCCCGGCAGCGACTGCACCATCATCCACTTCAGCGGCCTGCATCCGGCACAGGTCATGCGCACGAAGAATTGTCGCAGTGCGCTGCTGTCGCTGCATCCGCTGCAGACTTTCGCCTCTGCCGCCAGCGGACTGGAACGACTGCCGGGCAGTTACTGCGCCATTGAAGGCGATGCCACAGCTTACCCGCTGGGGCGGCAAATAGCTGCCGACCTCGGTTGTAACGCATTTACCATTGCCAGTAGCGACAAAGCGCTCTACCACGCCGCCGCCTGCATGGCTGCCAACTTTGTCACCACCCTGCTCGACGCCAGCGCCGGTTTGCTCGCCGCCTGCGGCGACGGCGGCATTGCTCTGGCGGTTATGCGGCCACTTGTGGAGGCAGCACTGAACAATACTCTTGAGATGGGGGGAGAACAGGCTCTGACCGGCCCCATTGTCCGTGGCGACAGCACCACCGTTGCCAGCCATCTTGACGCACTGAAACAACGGCAGCCACAGCTACTGAACATCTACATCCAGCTGGCCAGCCAGACTGTGGAGCTGGCACAGCGCAGCAGGCGCCTGGACAGCGAACGCAGCGCCAGCATCAAAGCATTGCTTGGCAATTTTAAGCAGGCAGAGTAAATCAGGCCGTTACCACATTCTGTGCTTCACCGGCGCAGAATGCGCGGATATTTTCAACGGTCACATCCAGCAATCGCTGACGTGCCGCCGTCGTAGCCCAGCCCAAGTGGGGAGAAATGATGCAGTTGGGTGCTGTGAGCAGGGGGTTGTCCACCGCCGGTGGTTCGCTGCTGAGAACATCCAGCGCGGCTCCGGCCAACACGCCATCGCGCAGTGCCTGCGCCAGCGCCTCCTCGTCGATGAGGCCGCCACGGGCGGTATTGATGAGCAGGGCGCCGGGCTTCATCATGGCCAGGCGCTCGGCGTTGACCATCAGTTCACTGTCTGCGTTGAGGGGGCAATTAAGACTGACCACGTCAGCCATGGCAAACAGGCCGTCCAGCTCCACGCTCACCGGCCCGTCAGCGTGCAGCAGCGCCTCGTGACGATAGGAGTGGCGGGTATTGACAATCACCGTCATGCCAAAACTGCCGGCAATACGCGCCACGCAGCGCCCGATGCGGCCAAAACCGACAATCCCCATAATCAGACCATCCAACTCCAGCAGTGGTCGCTCACAAAAACAGAAATCGGTGCTGGCGCACCACGCCCCCTCGTGCACACGCTGGTTGTGATACCCCACCTGCTGGGTAAGCTCCAGCAGCAGGGCAAATACCATCTGCGCCACCGAACGGCTGCTGTATGCCGGTACGTTGCAAACAGTAATACCGCGCTCGCGCGCCGCCATAACATCCACCACATTGGTGCCGGTGGCCAGTACACCAACGTAGCGCAACTGCGACAGGACGGCAAAATGCTCCTCGCCCAGCACCACTTTGTTGGTCAGAACAATTTCAGCACCGTCGCAGCGTTCCAATACCTGGTGTGGCGCGGTACGCTCGTAAATTTCGCACTCACCCAACTGGCGCAGTTTACCCCAGTCCAAATCGCCCGGATTCATGGTATAACCGTCAAGCACCACAATTTTCATCATTCATATCTCCAGAAATAGTATCAACTACAACACTGACAGCTATATTTCCGCACGACGCATTATCACTACTCCGCCCTCGCCATAGACAATTTCCGCCTTCCAGCTCGCAGCCAACCAGGCAAACGTCTCGACGGCGTAGAAACAGATATGGGTGGGATCTTTTTTATAATACCAGTTGGCAAAATCGCGCTGAGAAGGAACTACCCTGGTCATCAGCGCCAGCAAGCCTCCCGGTTTTACATGATGCCACAGGCGGTTGAGTTCAAAATGGGGATCACGCAGATGTTCGACAACTTCGGTGGCAGTGATAAAATCGTAGTAATCACGCCAGACACTGCGATCATCAGCATAGAACTGGTCGTAGATACGCACCGTGTGCCCCTGCTCTTCCAACATCAGCGACAGGGTGGGCCCAGGTCCGCAGCCAAAATCAAGACCGTAGCTCTCCGGCAGAAGCAAACGCAACAGCGGCTCACTCAAGCGCGCCAGAAACTCACGGTAACCGGCATCGGCAGGATCGTTCTGGTGCTGATCGTAGATACGCCGCTCCTGCTCAGGCGATACGAAATCATGCGCCGCCACAAACACCATGGAGCAACGCGGGCAACGATAATAACAACGCACCTCATCACAACTGAACGCCACCGCTTCGTCACTCTTGCACAGCGGACAGAGCGCCGCGCCGACACCGCCATGCAACTCTCCCACATAACCAGTCATAAGCAGCAACCCCGCACAGGATAAACCTTACCGACTTTTGAATAGACAGCGCTAATAGACGCTGCGTTGATAACACAAATTTATAACATTGACAACGATTTTGACGCATAGCCACGCAGCTTGCGTGACGAACCATCTTTGGCAACCCTGGACAGGGTTTTGCGGTACCTGCTGTTGCCGGACGCGCCCAGCACCTTGCACAACCACGCCATGGCATCAATCTGGTTGCGCCCGCCATCTTTTTTGTAGCCTTTGAGCAACGCTTTTTCCACCTCGTTCATAAGTGCAGTCTGGAACATCCGCGCCCGGATAATCCGTTTGGCTGCATCGCGCTGCGACAGGGCATTACCACTACGCAACTGGCGGGCATACTGCGCCGCTTTACCACTTAAAGCCGGTGCCGACTTGCCCTTTTTCACCGTTCGTTTTACCGCTTTTTTAGCTCTACTCGCCCGATGACTGCTAACCTTAGGCAACGGTTTCAGTGGCCCGCGCAAGCTCTTGACCATCTGACCGTAGGTGATGGCGTTAGGACTGGTCTCCTTGACAATGGTGGCCTTGGAAATATTGCCGCGCACCGACACTATTTTGATCTTGCCGGTCTCAATCTGCTCCACATCAAGCACTTCGCCGGTTTTCGGGTGTTTGATTACATTGCCTTCTTTATAGACAATGAACTCCATCCCCTGCTTAACCCCGGCGCGACGACCCAGGTCTATGCGTAATTCCTTGCCCTTGCGCTGCACAACATAACCTTCGAGGGGAAAGTTCTTGATGATTTTTTCCGACATCTGCACCACCAGGCGCTGCAAACTGGTGGTGTTGGTGCTACTGACGTTTTCGGCAGCTATGATGGAGGCGCTTTCCACGTCGATAATACGGGCGTTAATTTCGGTAACGTTGCGCAGCTTCATCACGCTGCCACTGATGATAACTTTAACGCCGAGAATCTTACCCAACTGAGAAGCAGAATCCTGGTCGATAATTCCGCTCATGGCCAGTTTTTGCTCCGCCAGAATTTTTTCCAGCATACTGCGTTCCACCACCTCGAAACGCCCCTCTTTAACCATGGCAGTAATAAACCATTCGGCAACGATTTTACCCATATCCTTGGTTTCAAAATTGCTGCCCTGCAAGGTAAAATCGAGTACGGCAATCTTGGTTTTTTTAAAATCGGCATGAGCCGCAGGCGCCAGCACCGCCAGCAGCAAAACAAATACACACAAACGTCTGAACATAACAGCAACCCCCTCCCTGAGGCACATCATTTTACTTCCACAACTATCCGCTTACCGACAACTGTGGTTACTGCCAGTTTACCGTCAGCCAGTTTTTTTCCGTCTACCGCTTCGCAAAAGCTGTCGACATTGCCCTGGTAAACCACATCGCATTGCAGCTCGCCCGAGGCAAAGCGCCGTTTGTTGGCACTGCGTACACCATCGAGGCCGCGCAGCATCTCCAGCAGCTGTTTCTGCTGGGAATAACTGCCCAGACCGCGCACAGTAACGTCCAAGGTATAGCCGTTGTTCACCTGGTTCTGGAACGAGGTAACAATGGTTTCAAATAATTTGCGATCCATCAGCCGTTTGGCCGCCTTGAGCACCGCCCCCTGCAACGCGGCCTCCTGGGACAGGTGCGCCATGGCGCTACGGGCGTTTTTTGCAGTGATAATACGGGAATTGGAACAATCATAAACCCTGGCGCTTATCTGCGCCTGCGCCGAGTACATGCCGCTGCCGGAGAGCAGGTTGTTTTTTTGTGGATTGGCCTTCACCTGACCGATAAGAATATATTCGGCACCGTTATCGGCACCGATTCTCGCCGCCACCACCGGATCACCGGCTATGGCCTTGCGAATCTGCTCCTGCTTGTACCGGTGCAAAGTGGCAACCATGGCTGGCGACACCACATCAAAATCCTTGCTGGTGAGATAATCGACAATTTCACTCTCCGCCGCCTTGGCATTATCCCCTTCCATCAGCACCAGCATACGCGGGCGCTGCATCGATTCCAACAGAATGTGCAACGCCATCAGATCGGCACGAATATCGTCCAGGGAAACCACGGCGCGAATGGTGACACACTGGTCATCACCCTCCTTACGCGTGCCCAGTTTTTCATAGCGGCGCACGGCCCCACTGGTTTTGGTAAGCACCAGATCTTTTTTGAGGGTAAAGTTTTCTATCTCGGTCTGCGATACCAGCACCGTGCCAACCCCCTGCTCTACAGCAGCGCGTTTGGCGTCCAGCAACGCGGCATTCATGGTGGAGCCGCACCCTTCAACCACTACTTCGGTATCGCCACTGACGCTGGCTGATACCGACACAGCAACTAAAAGTATGCTCACCACGATAAATAAACATCTTTTCATCACCAGATTCAAACCTGTTATCCTCCCCGGTTACGTGCACATTTGTCACTTTATATCTTCGCAGCATATACCACGCGATAAAAGAACGAAAGTCAATGACAGGTATACCATATCAGCAAGAAACGGTAAATTAGTTGTCCCATGGACTGCGTTATTGTCAAACGCGGCACAGCCGCGCACCATTCCAGGGTCTGTTGAGCTTGCCAAAGATTTGCTCCCATCCCAAGCGGTCATTTTACGCTTCGATCCGTAAGTCCCAACAGGCACTTGCAAAAAAGCCCCCGCAGGTATGCGGAGGCCTTTTTGCAACAATTACTCTGTCCAACCGGCCAGAACGGCTACTCCTCCAGCAGCGCCGCGTGAGCCGCCGCCAGTCGGGCGATGGGAACCCGGTAGGGTGAGCAGGAGACGTAATCGAGGCCGATCTTGTGGCAGAAGATTACGCTGGACGGCTCGCCGCCGTGTTCGCCGCAGATACCCAACTTGATGTTGGAGCGGGTGGCACGCCCTTTTTCGCAGCCCATCTTCACCAGCTGGCCGACACCGTCCTGGTCGATGGCGACAAACGGATCGGCGGGGTAGATCTCCTGCGCCACATACGACGGCAAAAACTTGCCGGCATCGTCACGCGACAAACCGTAGGTGGTCTGGGTAAGATCGTTGGTGCCAAAAGAGAAGAAATCTGCCTGGGTGGCAATCTGGTCGGCGGTAAGAGCAGCGCGCGGCAGCTCGATCATGGTACCTACCAGGTATTCCACCTTTACGCCGTATTCCTGCAACACGGCGTTGGCCACACGCACCGTATTGGCACGCAGAATCTCCAGCTCCTTCACCTCGGAGATCAGGGGAATCATAATCTCCGGCACGATATCGTAGCCCTCTTCCTTTACCAGCTGACAGGCCGCTTCCATGATGGCGCGCACCTGCATATCGTAGATTTCGGGATAAGTGATACCAAGGCGGCAACCGCGATGGCCAAGCATGGGGTTGAACTCATGCAGCGATTCCACCTTCTGGCGCAGGGTTTCCTCGCTTACCCCCATGGACTGCGACAACTCGGCAATCTCGGCGGCGGTATTGGGCAAGAACTCGTGCAGGGGCGGATCGAGCAGACGGATGGTAACCGGCAGCCCCTTCATCTCGCGGAACAGACCGAGGAAATCGGCGCGCTGCATGTCGATAATCTTGGCCAGCGCCTGCTTGCGACCATCGAGATCCTCGGCGAGAATCATCTCGCGCACCGCCATGATGCGCTCCCCTTCAAAAAACATGTGCTCGGTGCGGCACAGGCCGATCCCCTCGGCGCCAAAAGTACGCGCCACGGCGGAATCGGCGGGCGTATCGGCATTGGTACGCACCTTGAGGCGGCGGAACTGGTCAACCCAGTTCATCAGGCTTTCAAAGTCGCCGGTAAGTTGCGGCTTGACGGTGGGAACCACACCGAGCATCACCTCGCCACTGGAGCCATCCAGAGTGATAACATCACCTTTTTTGACCACATTGCCGTTTTTGTCGCTGAACTGCTGGGCGGCGTAATCCACTTTGATATCGCCACAGCCGGACACACAGCATTTGCCCATGCCGCGCGCCACCACGGCGGCGTGGGAAGTCATGCCGCCACGCGCGGTCAGAATCCCCTCGGCGGCGTTCATGCCGTGGATATCCTCGGGGCTGGTTTCTATCCGCACCAGGATCACCTGCTCACCGGCAGCCTTGGCAGCTTCGGCCTCGTCGGCGGAGAACACCACCTTGCCAGAAGCGGCGCCGGGTGAGGCGGCCAACCCTTTGGCGATAACCTGCTTCGGCGCTTTGGGGTCGAGGGAGGGATGCAGCAACTGATCAAGCTGATCCGGCTCCACGCGCAGCACCGCCTCTTTTTCACTGATCAGTCCCTCTTTCACCATGTCCACGGCAATCTTCACCGCCGCCCTGGCGGTGCGCTTGCCGTTACGGGTCTGCAACATGAACAAGCGGCCCTTCTCAATGGTGAACTCGATATCCTGCATGTCGCGGTAGTGTTTTTCCAGCTTCTGCTGAATCTCCATCAACTGGGCGTAGCACTCCGGCATCACCTCTTCCATGGAGGGGAGGCTGCCGTCGCCGCCAGCCTTGTTGATCGGCTGCGGTGTACGGATACCGGCTACCACGTCCTCGCCCTGGGCGTTGACGAGAAACTCGCCAAAAAACACATTTTCGCCGGTGGAGGGGTTACGGGTAAAGGCCACGCCGGTGGCACAGTCGTCGCCCATGTTGCCGAACACCATGGACTGTACATTGACGGCGGTACCCCACTCGGCGGGGATATTGTTGAGGCGACGGTAGTAGATGGCCCGATCGTTCATCCACGAACCGAACACCGCGCCGATGGCACCCCACAGCTGCTCTTGCGGATCTTCGGGAAACGACTCACCCAGCTCCTCGCTGTACTTGTTTTTGAACTGTGTCACCAGTTCCTTGAGGTCGGCGGCACTAAGAGCGGTATCCTCGCTCACGCCGCGGTCATTCTTCATCTGCTCCAGAATATCTTCCAGCACTTCGCCATCGAGCCCCTTGACCACGTTGGCATACATCTGGATAAAACGGCGATAGGAATCAAAAGCAAAGCGCTCGTCGCCGCTCTGCTTGACCACCCCCTGAACGGTGATATCGTTAAGCCCCAGGTTGAGCACCGTATCCATCATCCCCGGCATGGATGCGCGTGCGCCGGAACGGACCGACACCAGCAGCGGATTGGCGCCATCGCCGAATTTTTTACCCATCAGCTGCTCAACCTCGCGCAGCTTCTCCTCCACCTGCTCTTTGAGACCGGCGGGATAGTTGCGCTCGTTCTTGTAGTACTCGTTGCATACTTCAGTGGTAATGGTAAAACCGGCGGGAACCGGCAGACCTATGGAGGTCATCTCCGCCAGGTTGGCGCCCTTGCCGCCAAGAAGATTTTTCATTTCACCCGAGCCTTCGGCTTTGCCAGCGCCAAAGAAGTACACATACTTGACTGCCATCAGTCTTCCTCCTAGAAAAATAGGTTAATCAAACGGCACCACCCGCTAATATCAGGCGGCAATTCGAGAAAAGTCTGCCAGCCCGGCAAACAGTCCGGCTACCTGCGTCAGCAGCGCCAGACGATTATTTTTGACCGCTTCGTCGTCCGTCATGACCATGACACCGTCAAAAAAGGCGTCAACATCGGCTCGCAGAGCCGCAACAGTACGCAACACCCCTGGATAATCCCCCTCAGCCATAAGAGCGGTAACATCCTGCTGCGCCTGCTGTAACCCGGCATAGAGTCTTTTCTCACACTCCTCCACGAAAACATTGCTGTCTACGGCGTAATCCACGCCGCCTTTGATAATGTTACCCACCCGCTTGAATGTTGCCGCCAAGGCGGCAAAATCGGGCTGCTGCTTCATCTGCGCCAAGGCGCGCACCCGCTGCAGGGCGTCAATCACATCGTCAAACCCGGCCGCCAGTACCGCTTCGACAATATCCGCCGGATAATTCTGGCCGGTAAGCATATTGACAAAGCGCAGGCGGATAAACTCAACCACCTCGGCACACACCGTGGCACTGTCACGTTCCAGTTTATCCTCCAGTTGCGCCACCGCCTGTTCCACCAGCCGCGGCAGGGACAAGCGGTAACCCTTGTCGATGATGATATTGAGGATACCGATGGCGCAGCGCCGCAGAGCGTACGGATCGGCAGTCCCGGTGGGGATAAGACCGATACCGAAACAACCGCAGATAGTATCGATTTTATCGGCAATGGAGACAAACGCACCCACATTGTCACTGGGCAGCTCGCCACCCGCCTGGGTCGGCAGATAGTGCTCATAGATGGCATTGGCAACGCGCGGATCTTCCCCCTCGATAAGGGCGTATTCCCGCCCCATCACTCCCTGCAGCTCGGGAAACTCGTACACCATGCCGGTTTCCAGATCACACTTGCACAGCAGCGCCGCCCGCCGCGTCAACTCCAGTACCTCCGCATCGAGCTGCCGCGCCAGTTCCTCGGCCAGCGCGGTAAAACGCTGCACTTTGGCGTAACTGGTACCGAGTTTGGCCTGATAAACCACCGTCTTGAGCGCTTCCAGCCGACTTTCCAGCGGTTTTTTCTGATCCTCTTGCCAAAAGAACATGGCATCGGAAAGGCGGGCGCGCAGCACCCGCTCGTTACCGTTGATAACCACCTGCTCATCACGCGGACGGGTGTTGGAAACGGTGATAAACTTTGGCAGCAATTTGCCATCGGCGGCGGCAATGGTGAAATAGCGCTGATGTTCTTTCATGGTGGTGATGAGCAGCTCGTCGGGCAGTTGCAGATATTTTTCGTCAAAGCCGCCACACAACACCACCGGATACTCTACCAGGCAGGTTACCTCTTCGAGCAGTTTCTGATCGACATTGAGCTCGCCCCCCTGCTCACCGGCCACCCGCGCCACATCGTCGGCAATAATCTTCTTGCGCTGTTGCGGATCGACAATGACAAAGTGCTCCCGCGCCGTGGCGATATAATCTGCCAGGGTGGTGATTTCAAACGCCTGCGGTGCCATAAAGCGATGGCCATAGGAGAGCTTGCCGCTATCCAGCCCGGCATAGGAAAACGGCACCACTTCGCCGCCGTACAACGCGGCTATCCAATGGATGGGGCGGACGAAGCGGACATCAAGGTCTTTCCAGCGCATAGACTTTTTGAACGACAGCGACGAGACGATCTTCAGCAGCAGCTCCGGCAGCAACTCCGCCACCGGCCGCCCCTCTACCACTTTGGACAAAAACAGATAGCGCCCCTTGTCTGTTTCCCGCACGGTCAACTCACTTACATCAACACCGTTGGAACGGGCAAAGCCGAGTGCCGCCCTGGTGGGATTACCGTCGGCGTCAAAAGCCACCTTTTCCGACGGCCCGGACAGATTAAGCTCCTGGCGCTGCTGCTCTTCGGCCACATCACTAACTGCCAGCACCAGCCGCCGCGGCGTGGACATGGTGATCACCTCGCCGTGAGCGATACGTGCGCCGTCCAGCTCCTTGCGGATCATCCGTTCCAGATCACGCATGGCCACCGGCAGCATTCCGGCGGGGATCTCCTCGGTTCCAATCTCCAGAAACAGTTCTTTAGCCATCGTTATTACTCCATATATTCGTTGGCGCTAGCGCCAGACAACGCTTAAAGTACAAACCACGGCAGCACCGTGGTTCGTTATATCAATCACTTTTTCAGTAAGGGGAAACCCAGACGTTCTCTTTGGGCCACATACCCTTCGGCGCACAGGCGCGACAAGTTACGCACCCGACCGATGTAACCGGCGCGCTCGGTAACCGATATGGCCCCGCGCGCATCGAGCAAGTTGAACGCGTGGGAAGCCTTCATGACAAAATCGTAGGCGGGAAAGACCAGATCCTTCTGCGCCAGTTTTATGCACTCTTTCTCGTACATATCGAACAACTGGAACAGCATGTCCACGTCCGCTTCCTCAAAATTGTAGGCCGAAAATTCTACCTCGGTCTGATGGTGGATATCGCCGTACTTGATACCGTCGACCCATTCCAGATCGTAAACGTTGTCAACACCCTGGATATACATGGCGATACGCTCGCAGCCGTAGGTAATCTCGCCGGGAATCGGCTTTAAGTCAATACCACCCACCTGCTGAAAATAGGTAAACTGGGTGATCTCCATACCGTCGAGCCACACTTCCCAGCCCAGTCCCCAGGCGCCAAGGGTGGGAGATTCCCAGTCATCCTCGACAAAACGGATATCGTGGCAGGCGGAATCGATACCGAAGCTGCGCAGCGATTCCAGGTACAGATCCTGAATATCCAGCGGCGCCGGCTTGAGAATAACCTGAAACTGATAGTAGTGCTGCAGACGGTTGGGATTCTCGCCGTAGCGGCCATCGGTGGGACGGCGCGACGGTTCCACATAAGCCACATTCCACGGCTCCGGCCCCAGAGAACGGAGAAACGTGGCCGGGTTGAACGTACCGGCACCCTTTTCCATATCGTACGGCTGCTGGATGACACACCCCTGTTTGGCCCAGAAATTCTGTAACGACAAAATCAGATCTTGAAATGTCACGGTAAACCCTCCGGTAACGCTGACGGCGAACGGCAGCATACGGGCAGAAAAACATTGATGGGAACGACGCTGTTTTTACGCACACCGCACCCGAAATAACCACAGTCATAAAAAGGGGATAATTAGCTTATTGCACCGCTGTATGTCAAGGCAAAACTGGACTGACACCGCGCTGCAACTGTTCGAGAAACAGCTCGCTTTTAAGGGGGCGGGGCAGATGCTGGCGGATAGTCTGGCGCACCAGCGCCACCGCCTGCGCCAGGGTTTGTTCGCTGAGACGGATATTGTCAAACTGCTGATAATCGACACGCAGCAGCCGCACCAGGCTGCCCAAAGTGGTAGCCGCCACCGCCACGCCGCTGCCACCGGCGTTGCAGGCAGAGCACAAAGTGCCGCCACGGGCGGCGTCAAAGCGCAGCCACTCCTGCTCCAGCGCGCACCAGCAGCGGGCGCAATGACCGATGTGGGGCAACAGGCCGAGCAATTGCAGCAGCCGCAGCTCAAACAGCAGCCGCGCCAGGCGCGCATCTTCCAGCGCCGACAGGTGACGCAGAAACGCCAGCACCAGGGTGTAGACATCCTCCACCTGCTGCTGTTCCGGCACCAGCGCCGCCACCAGCTCACAGGCGCAGGCGGCCAGCGCCATGGCATCGAGATCACTCATCACCGCCGCGGCCACTTCTATCAGCTCTACCTCGGCCATCTGCGGCAGACCGCCGCGGCGACGGCGCTGCCAGTAGACCCGCACCCGGTTGAACGGTTGCAGCGCACCGCCAAAGCGCTTGCGACTGTTGCGGGCATTGCGGGCAAAGCCGCTGCAGATACCGTGTTCCAGTGTCAGCAGGGTTACAATCCGGTCGGCTTCGCCATAATTGGTATAGCGCAGAATGATGCCGCTACACGGTTTCGTCCCAAACTTCACGGCAATATTTCGTTAATGCAGTTTACTGATAAACATGGTGGCAGTGCCAAAATAGATGAGAATGCCGGTAATATCGTTGGCGGTCTGTACAAATGGGCTGGAGGATATGGCCGGATCGATACCAATACGCTTGAAAAATGCCGGCGCCAGCACGCCGGTGGTGGCCGCCACCGTCATGGCGGTAACCATGGCCATCCCGACTACCAGCCCGAGGTAAACGTTGTGATGCCACACCGCCGCAATAGTAGCCACGGTACAGCCACACACTGTACCCATGATTAGTCCGACACGAAACTCCCTGAACAATACCTGACGCAGGGTGGTAAAGTCGATGCGACCGGTGGCGAAACCACGCACCACAATGGTGGCGGACTGGCCACCGACGTTGCCGCCCATGCCGGTGATTACCGGCACAAAGGAAACCAGGGCGATCACCTCCTGCAATGTCACCTGGAACAACCACATCAGGTAGCCGGTAACCACACCGCCAAACAGGTTTACCAGCAACCACGGCAGGCGCAAACGGGCGATCTGAAACGACTTGTAGCCGTACATCAGCTCTTCTTGGCTGGCGCCGGCCATCTTGTAAATATCCTCGGTGGCTTCCTGACGCAAAACGTCGATTACGTCATCTACGGTGATAATCCCCAGCAGTTTGTTGTGCTCATCGACAACGGGGATGGCGAGGATATTGTATTTGGCTACCTGCTGAGCTACCACCTCCTGGTCCATGTCGGCGCGAACGCTGATCACATCGGGGGAGACAATATCGCGCAACAGGGTATCGGGGGGCACGGTGAGCAACTGGCGCAGGGACAGCACCCCCACCAGGTGGTTGTGGACATCGGTAACATAGATGTAAAATACCATCTCCACATCCTGGGCCTGCTGCAATGCTTCGATGGCCTCTTTTACTGTAACATCCTCGCGCAGGGAGAAAAACTCGGTGGACATAATACCGCCGGCAGTATCTTCCTGATACTGCATCAACTGCTCAATCTCCTCCGAATCCTCATCCTTCATGGCAGCGAGGATCTCCTCCGCCATCTCCTCGGGCAGATTCTGGATGATATCGACGGCATCGTCGTAGGACATATGCTGCAATACATGTACTACGGCGTCCTGCTCCATTTGCTCCAGCAACTGAGCACTGGTGGTATGATCGATCTCCGCCAGCACCTCGGCGGCGGCATCGATATCGGCAATGAGCTGAAACAGTACACGCTGCTCACCGGCGCTGAGGTAACGAAACATGTGGGCAATGTCGGCGGGATGGCTCTTGCTGAGCAGGTTGGTAATATTGGCATTGGCACCACGCCTGATCAGCTTTTTTACCGTTTCCAGCAGCATCTGTATTTTCTGTTCCATACCCCACACCTCCCTGCGATCTTTTTCAGGTAAACTGTGATAGTAGCAAACAACCAACACCTGTGACAACCACTTAAACCCAGCAACGCAAAGCGATTCAGGTGTCTGTCTGACCTTCCGTGAATCGGCCGCAAATTTTCGGCTTGACCGGTTTAGCGTTTTCCATTAAATTGGCGTCGCTGAAAATTTTATTTACCCCAAGGAGGAAAACATGAAAAAACTGATCGTAGCTCTGCTTGTGGTTGCTTTCGCAGCCTCTACCGCCTTTGCCGGTGATGTAATCACCTATGAGTGCAAAAAAGGCAATGTCAACTTCGACCACAAAATGCACCAGGAAAAAGTTGAAAACAGCTGTAAAAACGCTGCCTGCCACGGCGACGCCACTCCGGCTAAAATTGCCGTAGACAAGAAAACTGCTCACGGTAAAATGTGCAAAGTATGCCACAAGCACAACAACGGCCCCACCAAGTGCAGCGGCTGCCACAAGAAGTAATTCTTCTACTAGCTTGAACGCATGAAAAAAGGGTGAAGACTTCTGGTCTTCACCCTTTTTTGTCTCCAGCAACAGCTAACAGGTGCATAAATGACGCGTGGCATGCTATTATAGACCTCGTTTTATCTAATTTAAGGGAGGTTCGTATGCGCTTTTTCACGCTTCTGCTGGCAGTACTGCTGCTGGCTGCCGCACCGGCAGTGGCCAACGATCAGCTGTTTACCCCCCACATCGAGCGCCACAGTAACGGTTGGATCGACTGGGACAATGGCTACATCTATGGTACCGGGCGCGCCTTTGCCGCCGATAATGGCAACAACCGTGGCCGCACCATCGGCGCTGCCCAACTGGTGGCAGCCGCCAACATTGTCAAGCTGGCCTCCGGCCTGCACTTAGACGACCGGCGCACGCTGGAAAGGCTCGGCCATGGCACCTTTGTCCTTAAACTGAAAGCCTTTTTGCACTATCGCACCCATCAGCAGCGTTTTGTCCGCAACAGCCGCCGCCCCTACGCTGAAGTGACATTGGTAACACCCATGCGCGGCGTCGAAGGGCTGACAGCAGCGGTGCTCAAGCAACTCAAGGGCCATCCACTGCAATGGCAGAAATATCCATTGCCCGATCCGGTCGCCAACATGGAGAACAGCGACGCGCCGTGGCTGGTAATTGATACCCGCCAGCTACCACGCACCGCCGCAGTGCAGCCGAGCCTGTTCCCCAAAATAACCTCATCATCGGGCCAAACCCTCTACGATCTGAACAAGGTATACAGCGGCGCCCATACCCTGCGCGGTATGGCACGTTACGTCCACAGCAATGCCAGCGCTGCTGAAATCATGGCAGAGCTGCGTCACCAACGGCAACCACAAGAACAACCGTGGTGGCAGCAACTGCTGCCCGGCAGCAATGCCTGGGCGCGCCCCCGCCGCCAACGCCCGCGCTACATTGTCGCCACGGCTCAGCAGGTACGCGGCATTGCCCGCACCAACCTGGTAATCAGCAACCGCGATGCCAAACAACTGCGCCGCGAAGATGAAGCAAGCAAAATCCTCAAAAACTGCCGCGTTATTATCATCACCTCCGCCCCCATCGGCGGTATTGAGGGGAAATATCTGCCGACTGTGCCTTTACGTATCTGCAGCCGCTAATTCTGTGTCGGCAATGAAAACTGTCTCAGCAGTCACCGGTCGATACCGCAATCTTGCCCGACTGGCTACGCTGCTACTGGTAGCGGCAGTGTGGTTGTGTACCCACTTCGGCCTGTTTACCTGGCTGGATCTGGTGATGTACGACACTCATTTCAAGATTCGCGGCACGCGCCCTACTTCCGGTCACATTGTGCTGGTATATATGGATGACAAAAGCGCGGTTCGCCTGGGGCGCCGCCATGGCGGCTGGTCACGGTTGGACATGGCCGCCGCCTTGAACAACCTCAGCCGCGCCGGCAGCGAAATCATCGCCCTTGATGTCATCTTTTCCGCCCCGTCGGTCGATCCGCGTCACGACAAAATCCTCGCCGACACCATATACGATTGCAACAACGTGGTACTGGCACGCATCTCCTCGGTAGCCAGCCTTGGATCGGTAGAACCAATAGCACCATTTCAAAAAGGAATGATCGGTACCGGCTTTATCGACCTGCCGCTGGATCAGGACGGTTGCCTGCGTAAAATCCATTTTTTTAACGCTCACCGGCTGGACAACGGCGCCCTGCAACTACTGCCGGCCTTTGCACTGGAGGTTGCCCGCACCTACCGCAACCTCGATTACTCTTTCGATTTTTCTCACAGCAATTATTTCACCCTGGGTAGCCCGGAACAGAAGCAGTTGCGCCTACCCTATCCCGATCTGCTGATAAACTACTACGGTGATCATCACGTCTTCACCCGTCTGAGCTACGCCGACGTGGTCAACGGCAATTTCGACCCCGCTGCGGTCAGGGGCAAAATCGTCATGATCGGCAGCACCCTGAAAACGGAGAAGGATTTTTTTACCACACCGTTCACCCACTACCGCACAGTAGAATCACCATTTGCCGATCGCTTTGCCGCCAGCATAAGCAATGTACAGGATGCCGACGATCCTGGGCTTTCGTGCCACGCCCAGGCCATAGAGACTATTCTTAACCAGGATTTTATCGTTCCCCTGGCAGCATGGCAGCAGCTGGCATTGCTCATAGTGTGCGCCATACTCGGCCATTTGCTGTTTTTCCGTTTTAC
>JAMOOS010000036.1 GCA_027065245.1 Desulfuromonadaceae bacterium
TCATATTCAGTGCAGCCATCCTGTCTTCAACCTCGGCGCCGACTGACGCACCGATGAACAGATTGAGCTTGAGCTTGCCCTGAAGATTGTTCTTCTCAACATGATCACACAGCGCGATGGGCACAACCTTCGGGTACCCAACCGGGGTAAAACCGGACATGCCCACATTCATGCCGTCCTTAAAGTACTGGACGCATTTCTCTGGGGTGGTGAAGAGCTTGTGAAGTTCCTTGCAGCGTACTCTGCTTTCAATTGTGTCGTCTGCCATGTTAGCTTGTCTCCTTAGAATTAGAATGAAATGGTTCCTGTGTTAGCAACCGATAGATAAAATAGCCTCTCCCTTAGTGGGAGGAGAGCGCACAACACCTTTATATTAATAAGCACCATCCTTACGTAAACGCGCGAGCCCGCACTTGCCTGTCTAAACAACACAGTGCCAACTGATTGTGTGCCTACTGCAGCACCAAAATAAAATGCCGTTTTCGCGCAATACGTATAGTATGAACATCTGCCTTTAGTCAAGAGAAAAATGGCTTCGACGGGCAATTCGGCTGTTGCTGAGTCTGGTATGAGAAACTACTCCGTTTTGTTGCGCAATTTACTCGCTTCCTCTGTAAGATCGGGGTCGTGGTAGCTGGTAACGGCATCAAACAGTTCGGCGGCTTTTTTGCGATCGCCGCGCAGGTTGTAGGCCTGGGCGAGGTCAAGTAGAACATGCGCCATATCGCTGTAATCAGGGTATTTGCTGCGCACCTCTTCTAAACGGTTGATGGCAGCTTGGTAATGTTTGGTTTTCAGGTAGAATTTACCTATGTAAGCGGCGTTGGCGGCCAGACGATCGCGACACTGTTTGATCAGCTGTTTTAGTTGCTCTTGTTGTGCCGGGGTGGGATTGTTGTTTTGTAGTTGTTCAAAGGCGGCCAGGGCGTTGTGAGTGGCACTCTGATCGCGGTCTTCAGGGAGTATCTGGTGGAAATGGGACATCCCCAGTTTGAATAGCACCTCGTTTTTGCGGATGCTGTCGGGATATTCCTTGAGATAATCTTCGTAGCCGGCAATGGCTTCTATGTAGCGTTCGTTGGCATATTGGGTGTCGGCAATCTTGAGTTGCGCCAAGGCGTTGAGCTCGGACGAAGTGAAACTTTCTCGCACCTTCTCCCAATTTTTGATGGCTTCAAGGTCGTCGCCCGATTCCAGCTCCTGCTCACCTTTTTGAAAATAGTACAAAGCGTCCCGCTGTTGCGGCGGTACCGAGGAGAAGAACGTTGGCATGGACGGCATCATGGAGCAGCCGCCGCCGAATATTGCCGCAAGAAGCACTAAAGCGCAAATTCTCATGGAGAAATGTATCCGTATTGTTTTGGTGTAGTTGATCGCTGATATGAACATGCCTGAGCAAAGCGCGATTGTAGAGCAGAGCGCGCTTTGACTCAAGCATTTTGTTGGCTTATTATGTCAACAGCGCGGCGATACTCATATCGTTGCCGTTATTCTCCATGGTTTCGGTCAGGTGTTGCTTGAGTTTTTCCAGCGCCCGTTTTTCCAGTTGGCGCACCCGCTCCTTGCTGATGCCGTAGTGATCGGCCAGTTGTTGCAGGGTTAGTTTGTTGTCATCAAGCAATCTGGCCCGAATAATGTGTTGCTCACGTTCATTCAGGGTTGCCAACGCGCTGGCTATCACTGAGTGCTGTTGCTGCGCAGTTTCGTACTCCAGCAGGCGCTGTTCCTGATCGGGACGCTGATCAGCCAGGGAGTCAAGATGGCTGGTTTCGCTGTCATCGCTGATGGCGACGTCGAGAGAGCTGTCGCGACCATGTAAACGGGCGCTCATCTCATTTACCTCCTGGTTGCTCACTTCCAGCTCGTCGGCAATGGCGGCAGTATCGTTGCTGCCGGTGAGGCGCAGCAGTTTTTCCCGTGTCTGGCGCAGTTTGAAAAACAACTTTTTCTGCGCCTGGGTGGTACCGATTTTTACCAGTGACCAGTTGTTGATGATGTGGTTGTGAATGTAAGCACGAATCCACCATACCGCATAACTGATCAAGCGGATACCGCGTTCGGGATCAAATTTTTTGATCGCCATCATCAGGCCGATGTTTCCCTCCTGAATGAGGTCGAGCATCCTGAGACCGTAGGCGCGGTACTCGTTGGCAATCTTTACAACAAAGCGCAGATTGGCGCAGGTCAGGCGTTGTGCCGCCTCGACATCGTGATGCTGTTTATAGCGGCGCGCCAGCTCCAGTTCGGTCTGACGATCCAGTGGCTCGAACTTGGAAATGGCGCTCATATACTGACTGAACGAATCCACAGTTACAGGCAGATATTGCATGGCATTTATCTCCTTTGCGTGAATTTTTGTTGTCCGGCGTATGTTGCGATTCACCGAAGACAGCGGCACTATAACACATTAGCACTCATCATGCAAGAGTGCTAACAAGATTGGATTGTATTTTTATATCTTATTGTTTTTACTGGATAAAATTAGTTGCGCATGCAGGGGATTGTGAGGCTTATTATTTCACCGTGACGGGCTATGAGAATATTTTTTTTGTGTACCGCCGGGCGGAAACGGCGCGAACCCTTACAGCTTATCCGGTAATGGGCGTTGTATTTCAGCGCCGGTATGAATGCGGGCACCTGGTAGTTGATATCGTCCACGCTGCACGTTATCTCACCTTTGAGCTCCTGTTCATCATGGTTTAGCTGATGGTCGCCGTTGCGATCATAAAAGGCTTTTATCACCAGGGTGCCGCGCTGGGTGGGCAGTTCCGGCGCCTTGTCCAATACCATATTGAGAATGTTGCCGCGATGGGAACCGGGGCGATAATCTTCTTGGGAGAAAGTCTGGCCGCCGGAGCTGTTTTTTTGCTGTTGTTTTTCCGGCGCCGCAAGGATAATGACCGGTGTAGCCAGCGTGATAATTGCAGCGGTTGTGGCTATAATTGCTTTGATTGATATATTTTTCATACGCGACAGGTTGGCATGAATAATAGCCGTCTGTCAACTTTTACCCCTGACATATGAGGTGTCTGTATATGAACAAGGCGGTGTTTCTCGATCGGGACGGAACAATCAACGTTGAGAAAGAGTATCTGTATCGGTGTGAAGATTTTGAGTTTATCCCCGGCGTTCCCCAGGCCATTGCCCGGCTTAATCGCGCCGGTTATCTGGTTATTGTCGTCAGTAACCAGTCGGGCATTGCCCGTGGTATGTACCGCGAAGCCGATGTTGACAAGCTGCATGTGTATATCAATCGTCAGTTGCGTGCCTGTAATGCACATATAGATCAGTTCTACTACTGTCCCCATCACCCGGATGTTGGTGTTGAGCCATACCGCCGTCAATGCACCTGTCGCAAAGGTCAGCCGGGGATGCTGTTGCGTGCTGCCGAAGAATTTCTTGTCGATCTGGATGCGTCCTACATGATCGGTGACAAAGTGGCGGATATCGATGCTGCTGTTGCCGCCGGGTGTACGCCCATGCTGGTGCTTACCGGTTACGGAGTTAAAACGCGTGGACGTATTGACGCCGATATCGCTGTCTATCCGGATTTGCCGGCGGCGGTGGAGGCGATTTTGTGAAAAAACAACATGAAATAATCTTTACGATATATTAAGATGTGCCGTGTTGCTACGGTCAAATAAAATCAAAAATCAATGTGTATGGAAAAGGGGTTGCAGCTTATGACGTCAATCAACTGTTTTAAGGCTTACGATATCCGTGGGCGGATGCCGGACGAACTCAACGCCGATATCGTCTACCGTATCGGTCGTGCCTTTGCCGTGTTTCTAAAGCCGAAATGTGTGGTGATAGGTCGCGATGTGCGCCTGAGCAGTGCAGAACTAAGCAGTGCCCTGGCACGGGGTCTTTGTGACGCCGGGGTCGATGTTTACGATATCGGTTT
>JAMOOS010000037.1 GCA_027065245.1 Desulfuromonadaceae bacterium
TGGACCAGTTTGGTTCGGAATCAAATGTGACGCTGGATAATCTGGTGTACAAATCTGGAAACTTAATTTTCCAGGAGGTGCACCATTGGCAAACAAGAGGTTATCCATGCGAAAGCTTGACGATCTGCCTATAAGAAGTTGACTATCCTCAAAACGCACAATATCATCCTCACCCAGATAGCTGCCCGACTGTACTTCGATAATCTCCAGCGGAATACAGCCGGGGTTTTCCAGCCGATGAATCTCACCCAGCGGTATATAGGTCGACTGATTTTCGCTCAGCAGCAGCGTCTTATCACCACAGGTAACCTTGGCTGTACCCTTAACCACAATCCAGTGTTCGGCACGGTGGTGGTGCTTCTGCAACGACAAACTGGCGCCGGGACTCACCGTGATACGCTTCACCTGGTAGCGCGCACCCACATCAATCCCCTCGTAATCCCCCCACGGACGATTTACCCGCCGATGCAGCAATGCCTCACTGCGCTGCTGCTGCTTAAGCTGCTGCACAATCCCCTTAACCTCCTGCACGCGATCACGTTTTGCCACCAGCACCGCGTCAGCGGTTTCAACCACCACCAGATCTTCCACCCCAACTGCAGCCACCAGGCGCTGATCGGCGTGAAGATAGCAATTCTCGCTGCCCTCAACCAGTACATCGCCAAGCAGCACATTACCGTTTTCGTCATGAGGATGCACGTCCCACAGCGCCGACCACGCGCCGACATCATTCCAACCGGCATCCAGCGGGATCACCACCGCACTGTCGGTCTGCTCCATCACCGCATAGTCGATGGAATCGGCCGGGCAGACACTGAACAGTTCCCTGTCCAGGCGCTCAAAATCGAGATCGGCCTGCATATTCAGAAACGCCTGCCGACAAGCCTGCAGCATCTCCGGCTGAAAACGCTCCAACTCCTCCAGATAGCGACCGGCGCGAAACATGAACATGCCGCTGTTCCAGTAATAATCTCCGCTGGCCAGATAGCGCTGCGCCGTAGCCAGATCAGGTTTTTCCACAAACTCAGCCACAGGGTATGCCCCACCACCGCCACTGCGCTCAGCGCGGATATAACCGTAACCGGTATGTGGCGCTGTGGCCACCACACCAAAAGTAACCAGCGCGCCGCGCTGCGCCTGCCCGGCCCCCAAAGCGACCACCGCTTGAAACTTCGCCACATCGGCAATAAGATGATCGGCAGGCAACACCAGCAGCAGCGGATCATCCCCCCGCGCCTGCGCCTGCAACGCTGCCACCGCCACCGCCGGAGCCGTATTACGCCCGCACGGTTCCAGGATAATGGCGCCGCTTTTCCGCCCAAGCTGACGCACCTGCTCCGCCACCATAAAACGGTGCGCTTCATTGCATACAATCAGCGCATCACCAACCTCATCCAACCCGTCCAGGCGCAGAATCGTCTCCTGCAGCATGGTCTTGTCACCAGCGAGGGGCAACAACTGTTTGGGATACAATTCGCGCGATAACGGCCACAACCGCGTTCCCGCCCCACCAGAAAGAATCACCGGAATAATCATCCGTTCAACACTCCATCATCAGATACACAATGTGCAACAAACCAGCCATAAGCATCGCGCAGCCCCTCCTCCAGGTCGATGCGCGCCCGCCAGCCAAGCGTATTAAGACGGCTTACATCCAGCAACTTGCGCGGCGTACCATCCGGTTTAGAAACATCAAACGTCAAGCGTCCGGCAAAGCCGGTTACTCTGGCAATAGTCTCAGCCAGTTCACGGATGGTGCAATCCACGCCAGTACCGACATTGATATGCGAATTCATCGGCTGCGTATGCTGGCGATACACCTCCAGCGGCAAATTCATCACATGGAGACACGCCGCCGCCATATCATCAACATGCAAAAACTCCCGCATAGGCGTACCACTGCCCCAGATTACCACCTCATCATCACCACGTTGCACCGCCACATGAAAACGGCGCAACAACGCCGGAATAACATGGCTGTTTTCCGGGTGATAATTATCCCCCGGCCCATACAGATTGGTAGGCATAACGCTGCGATAATCACAACCATACTGGCGGTTATAGCTCTCACACAACTTTATTCCAGCAATCTTGGCAATAGCATACGGCTCATTGGTCGGCTCCAGCGCTCCGGTAAGCAGCGCCTCTTCACCCATCGGCTGCTTGGCATGCCTGGGATAAATACATGACGAACCGAGAAACAACAGCCGTTTCACACCGTTGACATAAGCAGCATGGATGACATTACACTCAATCTGCAGATTCTCGTAGATAAACTGCGCCGGATAGGTATTGTTAGCGTGAATCCCCCCCACCCTAGCCGCCGCCAGATACACCATATCAATCTTCTCTGCAGCAAAAAAATCGCCAACCGCCTGCTGACAGGTCAAATCAAGCTCCGACCGACTTCGCGTGATCAAACACACGTCGTCGACATCCCGCAACTGCCGCACAATGGCCGAGCCAACCATGCCGTTATGCCCGGCAACAAAGATTTTAGTGCAACATTTTAAATCACCCATAAAAAACCTTCTATCCGCCTTTTTCCGTTCTTTCTGCCCGTACTGCGTTCTATCCAAAAACAGCACCAAAGCAATAGCACACTGTACAACCAGTACAACCAGATAAACACCGGGCTATGTGAAGTTCAAAAACGTTTAAGGATTATGTTAAAAAACTCACTCCCGTACCACCGGCACAGCATAACCATGGCCATTGAGCAGACAGTTTTTTTGCGCCGTACACAAATCCTCACGCACCATCTCGCCAACCATTTCCTGCAACGTTATTCGCGGCACCCAACCAAGTTTTTCCCGCGCTTTAGACGGATCACCCAGCAGGGTTTCCACCTCCGTCGGTCGGAAATAACGCGGATCGACAGCAACAATCCGCTGCCCAACTTCAAGAGCAGGCGTATTATCACCGGCAAGCCCGGCTACAAAACCCTGCTCATCCACGCCGCTGCCTTCCCAGCGCATTGTAATACCCAACTCAGCCGCCGCCATCTCTACAAACTCACGCACCGAATACTGCACCCCGGTAGCAATAACAAAATCCTCCGGCCGCTCCTGCTGCAGCATCAACCACTGCATCTCCACATAATCTTTGGCGTGGCCCCAGTCGCGCAGCGCATCCATATTGCCCAGATACAGACACTGTTCCAGTCCCTGAGCAATATTGGCAATGGCGCGGGTTATCTTGCGGGTAACAAACGTCTCGCCCCGGCGCGGAGATTCGTGATTGAACAAAATACCATTGCAAGCGTAGATACCATACGCCTCGCGGTAATTAACCGTAATCCAGTAGGCATACAACTTGGCCACCGCGTATGGCGAGCGCGGATAAAACGGCGTCGTCTCTTTCTGCGGCACTTCCTGCACCAGACCGTACAACTCCGAGGTAGACGCCTGATAAAAGCGACTCTTATTTTCCAGCCCCAAAAAACGGATCGCCTCCAGTAGCCGCAACGTCCCCATAGCATCCACATCAGCAGTATACTCCGGCGCCTCAAAACTCACCGCCACATGCGACTGCGCGCCCAGATTATAAACTTCGTCCGGCTGTACCTGCTGCAAAATACGCGTAAGATTAGATGAATCAGTCAAATCACCATAGTGGAGAATAAAACGGCTATCCTCCACATGGGGATCTTCGTAGATATGATCAATACGCTGGGTATTAAACAGCGACGCCCGCCGTTTGATACCATGCACTTCATATCCCTTTTCCAGCAGAAATTCTGCCAGATAAGAACCATCCTGACCGGTTATCCCGGTAATAAGAGCAACTTTTTTTGCCATAATCCTCCCTTTAAATCCACTACAACCAGCCCGGCACAAACCACCACC
>JAMOOS010000038.1 GCA_027065245.1 Desulfuromonadaceae bacterium
CGGCAAAACCGGGACTGCCTACGCAGCAAAACCGGGACTGTCCCCGTGCAAGGGCGGGCACGGGGACCCGCCCCTACATCAGGCATTTGCGGTCTATGGAACGGTGGCGCTTACGTAGCCCGCAAACATCGGGACAGCCCCCGTGCGAGGACAGCCCCATGTTTGCTAAGGGGCAGTGAACAGACGGGTGATTATCCCCAGTCTGATCAGGTCGGCGCTGATCTCCGCCAGGGGCAGCCCGACCACGTTGGTGTAACTGCCGCTGATGGCGGTGACCAGGCAGGCGCCTAGTCCCTGGATGGCGTAGGCACCGGCCTTGTCAACCGGCTCGCCTGTGGCAATGTACCCCTCGATATCGGCGTCTGTCAACGTGCGCATGGTTACCGTGGTGCTTACACAACGGCTGACGGTGGCGCTGCCGTGGCGGTCGACAATGGCGTAGGCGGAGATTACCCGGTGGCTGCGGCCGGAGAGCATCCGCAGCATCCGCTTGGCGTCACTGGCGTTTACCGGCTTGCCGAGAATGGTGTTGTCACATACCACAATGGTGTCGCAACCGATGAACCAGCGCCCGTGCACATCACTGCTGGCGGCGACGGCGGCGGCCTTTTCCTCACTCAGGCGAGAGGCGAATTGTTCCGGCGTTTCGTGGTGACGGTGTTCTTCGGCGATGGTGCTGGGGATAACGGCAAACGGTACGCCAAGTTGTTCCAGCAGTTGTTTGCGTCGCGGCGAGGCCGAGGCCAGAACCAGTTGCGGGTTGTCGCTGGACATTGTTGTGTTTACTCCTGTGTAAGTGGCAGCGCGGCGGTTAGCTGTTCGCGCCAGTCGTCCCAGTGCTCCAGGGCGCGCTGTGCCATGGCCAGGCGGCGCAGGGCGCGTTTCATCCGTCGTTGCTCCAGCGGCGGAAACAGGCCGTAGTTTACGTTCTGTGGCTGAAAATTATCGCCGTCGCCGCGCAGATGGCTGAGCAGGGCGCCGCAGGCGGTGGTGGCTGGCGGTGCTGGCAGCGGCGTTTCCAGCAATGCGGCGGTGGCGAACAGCCCGGCCATAAAACCGCACGCCGCCGACTCCACATAGCCTTCTACCCCGGTTATCTGACCGGCAAAATAGATACGCGTATCACTGCGCAGGCGCAGGCGTTCGTCGAGACAGCGCGGCGCGTTGATGAAGGTGTTGCGGTGAACGCTGCCCAGCCGTTCAAACTGCGCCTGTTCCAGGCCGGGGATGGTGCGGAATATCCTTTTCTGCTCCGGATAGGTGAGCTTGGTCTGGAAGCCGACCAGATTGTAGCTGGTGGCATGGCGGTTTTCCTGGCGCAGTTGCACCACGGCGTATGGTGTCTGGCCGGTGCGCGGATCGCGCAGTCCCACCGGTTTCATGGGACCATAGGCCAGGGTGTCGACACCGCGTGCCGCCAGCTCCTCAATGGGCATACAGCCTTCAAAATGGGTCATCTGTTCAAAGTCGCGCGCGGCAACCTTGTCGGCGTTGACTAAGGCGGCGACAAAAGCCAGATACTGCTCCTTGTCCAGCGGACAGTTGAGGTAGTCGGCGTCGCCTTTGTCGTAACGCGAGGCGCGGTACACCACCGTGTAGTCGATGGAATCGGCGCTGACGATGGGGGCGATGGCGTCGTAGAAGTACAGATCTTCGCTGCCGGTGCGTGTGGCGATGTCGGCGGCCAGTGTTGCCGATGTGAGCGGCCCGCTGGCGATGATGACACAACCGCTGGCGGGGATGGCCTGTACCTCGGCGCTGACCACGGTGATGGCGGGGTGGTTGTGGATGGCGCTGGTGATATAGGCGCTGAAAGCCTGCCGATCCACCGCCAGAGCGCCCCCGGCGGGAACAGCGCAGGCATCGGCGGCGCGCATAAACAGGGTGCCGACGCGGCGCAGCTCCTCCTTGAGACAACCGACGGCGTTGTTCATGCCGCTGCCGCGCAGGCTGTTGGAACACACCAGCTCCGCCAGGGTGTCGAGGGTGTGCGCCGGTGATTTCAGTCGCGGTTTCATCTCATGCAGGGTTACCCTGCAGCCGCGTTGTGCCGCCTGCCATGCCGCCTCGCAGCCGGCCAGGCCGCCGCCGATAACGGTAAGCTCAGGCATGGCTGCTCCTATTTGCTGGTGGTGCTTTTGGCGCTCTGCCGTTTGGGCGCAGCTTTTTTAGCCGGTTTCTTTTTGGCCGTTGTCTTGGTGGCCTTTTTTACCGGCGCAATGATGGTCTCTTCCCAGTCGCAATTTTCCTGCGGACACTTGTGTACCGTGCCGTAGCGTTTGGTGACTTTTTCTACCGTCAGCGGAAAAGCGCACTTGGGGCACGGTTTTTCCAGCGGCTTGTCCCACAGGGCGAACTTGCATTTTGGATAGCGGTTGCACGAGTAGAATATTTTGCCGTAGCGGCTTTTTTTCTCCATCAGCTCGCCATCGTCACACTGCGGACAGGCGATGCCCAGCGCCTTGGGTTTTACCAGCGGCTGGTTGTTTTTGCACTGCGGGTAGTTGCTGCAGGCGAGGAACTTGCCGTAGCGGCCTACCTTTATCAGCATCGGTGCGCCGCATTTATCGCATTTCTGGTCGGAAACCTCCGGCTCTTCAGCACTGGCGCCTTCCAGCGGTTCGGTATGGCGACAGTCGGGAAAACCGCTGCAGGCGAGGAATTTGCCCGCCCGCCCCAGCTTGATTACCAGCGCTTTGCCGCAGTCGGGGCAGATCTTGTCGGTGGCTTCGGTGGTGATATCGCTTTTGCTGATCTCCTGCTCTTTCTGTTTGAGCAGCGCCATGAACGGCTCCCAATATTCCCGCAGCAGCGGCTGCCACTGTTTTTCTCCCCGCGCCACGGCGTCGAGTTGTTCTTCAAAGCGGGCGGTAAAATCGTAATCGACATATTTGGAGAAGTGCTTGCACAGCAGATCGCTGACCACCATGCCGATATCTTCGGCGTAGAAGGCGCGTTTCTCCAGACGCACGTAGCGCCTGGCGGTAAGGGTGCTCATGATGGCGGCATAAGTGGAGGGGCGGCCGATGCCGTATTTCTCCAGCGTTTTTACCAGACTGGCCTCGGTGTAGCGTGGCGGCGGCTGGGTAAAGTGCTGATTGGGCAGCAGTTCGCGGCACTCCAGTGCTTCCTGCTCCTGCAGCGGTGGCAGCATCCCCTCCTCCTGTTGCGGTTCGTCGTCGCTGCCTTCGATATACAGCTTCATAAAACCGGGAAAACGGATGATCTGGCCGCTGGCGCGCAGCAGGTATTCCTTGTCGGCCTGTTCGGTGACAATATCGACGCTGGTGGCGTCCAGGCGCGCCTGCGCCATCTGCGAGGCTACCGTGCGCATCCAGATGAGACGGTAGAGTTTATACTGATCGGAGCTGAGGTGTTTTTTGATCAGCTCCGGGATGTTGGCGATGGTGGTGGGGCGGATGGCCTCGTGCGCTTCCTGAGCGTTTTTGGCGCGACTTTTAAACACCCGTGGCTTGTCCAGGGCATATTCGGCGCCGTATTTTTCGCTGATCACCTGTTTGGCTTCAGCCGTGGCCTGCTTGGACAGCGCCACCGAGTCGGTACGCATGTAGGTGATAAGACCCATGGGCCCGTTGCCGATGTCGATCCCTTCGTACAACTTTTGTGCGATGCTCATGGTTTTGCGCGCCGAAAAACCGAGTTTGCGGCTGGCTTCCTGTTGCATGGTGCTGGTGGTAAACGGTGGTGCCGGGCTGCGCTTTTTCTCCTTGCAGGTGACACTGGCCACCCGCAGCGGTTTGCCGCTGATGGCATCCACCAGTTGTTTGGCCGCTGCTGCGTCGGCAATGGCGTACTTGCTCAGTTTTTTGCCGTCTACAGCG
>JAMOOS010000039.1 GCA_027065245.1 Desulfuromonadaceae bacterium
TATCAGGTTCTGGCGTACCGCCGCCTGCGCCTGCTGCTGCATGGCCAGGTCCATGGTGGTATAGACACGCATGCCGCCACTGTACAGGCGTTCCTTGCCGTATTCCCGTTCCAGATAGCGGCGCACCTGCTCGGCAAAATAGCCGGTACCGGCAGCGGAATTATCGGCACGAGGATGAATTTTCAATTTTTCGGCGTAAGCCTGCTGCAGCTGCTCCTCGCTGATGTAGCCGTTGGCCACCATCCGCTTCAACACATACATCTGGCGCTCCTTGGCGCGTTTGAAATGGCGGTAGGGGGAGTAACGGCTGGGCGCCTGAGGCAACCCGGCGAGGATGCTGCACTGCGCCAGGGTCAGCTTGTCGACATCGGTATCAAAATAGTTTTCCGCCGCCGCCTGCACGCCGTAAGCGCCGTGACCGAGGTAGATCTGGTTAAGATACAGGTAGAGAATTTGCCGTTTGGAAAAGCGCTGTTCCATGCGCCAGGCCAGAATGGCCTCCTTGAATTTGCGCGAAAATTTCCGTTCCGGGGTGAGGAGCAGGCTCTTGGCCACCTGCTGGGTGATGGTGCTGCCGCCCTGGACAATACCACCAGCCTTGATATTTTTTAGCGCGGCGCGAAAAATGGAAACCAGGTCGATGCCGCTGTGGGTAAAGAAATTGGCGTCCTCGGCGGCGACAAACGCCTGAATAAGCTGCTCCGGCATCCGCTCCACCGGCACGACAATGCGCCGCTCTTTGTAAAATTCGGCGATCACCTGACCATCGTCGCTGTACACTCTGGTAATGGCGGGGGGCTGATAGTCTTTGAGAGTGTCAAATTTAGGCAGCGATGCCGATACATACACGTAGGCTCCGGCCAGCGCCGAAAGCCCCACCACCGCGCCGATCAACATTGCCAGCGCCAGCAGGCGCATCAATTTATAAAAAGTATCCATAGCTGATTAGAATAAAACTATCGGGAATGCGTTAATATTACACCAGCGTAAACCGAGCTATAATCACATACTTTCGCCACTTTTGCACCAATTTAACGTATTGGATCTCTCCGGTATCCACGCCAGTGCTGCCGCATACATGATATGCTGTAGCTTAACAGGGTGTTAACGGACAAACTGGTGGATAAACAACAGGAGCAGCCATGATGATTAGCGCGATATGGGATCACGCCATACAACTGGCCGGCACGCATCCGCTGCTGTTGTGGCTGCTGGTTTTTAGCGTGGCCTGCAGCGAATCCCTGGCTTTGGTGGGGCTGCTGGTGCCGGGCACGGTGCTCATGCTGGCACTGGCGGTTATCGCCACCGCCAGCGCAACGCAACTGGCGCTGAGTCTGTCGGCGGCGCTGGCCGGTGCCATTGTCGGTGACTGGCTCAGCTATGCGCTGGGCTGGCATTACCGGCACCAGCTCGACAGTTGGCCCCGGCTCGGCACGCAGTTACACCGCGCCCGCCGCTTTTTTGCTCGCTACGGCGCGCTCGGCGTGTTCTGCGCCCGCTTCATCGGCCCGTTGCGCCCGCTGGTACCACTGGTGGCCGGGGCGTGTGCCATGCCACGGCGCAAATTCATCATCGCCAACGTAAGCTCCGCCCTGCTGTGGTCGGCTGCATACCTGTTGCCCGGTTCTTTGTGGCAGCAGTTGCCGCTGCCACAACGCCAATCTCTCGCGGCTGCAGCGCAGTATCTGGCACTGGCGGCGGTTCTGGGCTGGCTGGCAATGGTACTTACGCGACGGCGCTAAACATGTGGGCATGGCGTTTGCATTCGCCTAGCAGGCACATAGCAAATCCGGCAGCGGCAACAGTGCCGGATACTTCTTTTGCCTCGACAAGGAGTTGCCTGCCATGGCCTGTAATACATCGCCACACTGTGTTACCCTGAATGAACCGGAACATCGTCAGCGTATCAAGCGCACTCGCGAGCACGCGGAAAAATATCTGCACCGTAACCCTAAAAAACATGCCGCCGAGATGGAGTTGATCGAGCGGAGCTTTGCCGCCTTGCCACGCCGGCCACGCACGGTACTTGACGCTCCCTGCGGTGTTGGGCGGGCGGCCATTTTTCTGGCCAAAAAAGGCTATGATTCCACCGGCATAGACCTGGGCGACGCGGCGGTGGAGATCGCCCGCGAGCAGGTGCGCCGGGAAGGGCTGCAACTAGCCATCGACCATGGCGACCTGCTTGCGCTCCCTTATGATGATGGTCAGTTCGATGCGGTATTGTGCTTTCGCCTGTTGCATCACCTTCCCACCGCCGAATATCGCGGCGAGATTATCAAGGCACTGTGTCGGGTGAGTAACGATTTTATTCTCATTTCTTATCTCAGCCCTTATTCGTTTACCAGCATCAAGCGACGCATTCGCCACCGCCTCACCGGTAAAAAGATTGTGCAGAACACCACCGCCCTGAATGAAATTAAAGGACATTTTGCCGCCAACGGCTTTACCTTTGTACAAAATTTTATACAAGGAGGCGCCATTCCCGTACAAAAAATTATACACAGCGGGGTGCCGTTCGTGCATTCTCTCAATCTGGCCGTGTTCAGTAAAAGATAATTTACCGGTGATTTAACATCTTTTTGACACACGGCTGATATCTCCAGAACAGCCGGGGAGTATTTTCCTCCGCAACAACCCTAAAACATCTGTTACGGAGGAAAATCGCATGAAAAAAAGCATGTTGGCCGCGCTGCTGGCGCTGCTGTTGTGTCCACTGGCGGCGCTTGCCGCCACCACCGTCAACGGTGCCGGAGCATCGTTTCCCTATCCGGTCTATTCTGCCTGGGCGTTTCAGTATCAAAAAGCCACCGGGGTAAGAATCAATTACCAGTCCATCGGTTCCGGCGGCGGCATTCGCCAGATTTCAGCACGCACCGTGGATTTTGGCGCCTCGGACGCGCCGCTGCGACCGGAACATCTGGCAGCAAAGAAATTGCTGCAATTCCCGGCGGTTATCGGCGGCGTGGTACCCATTGTAAACATTGCCGGTATCAAATCGGCACAGCTTAAATTGAGCGGCCCGGTGCTAGCGCGCATTTTCCATGGTAAAATAACCACCTGGAACGATCCGGAAATCGCCGAGCTTAACCCCGGCGTCGACCTGCCCGCCGCACCGATAACCGTGGTGCACCGCAGCGACGGTTCCGGTACCACCGCCATTTTTACCACTTACCTGGCGCAGGTTTGTGCCGACTGGAAAACTGCCGTGGGGGCGGCAAAAGCGATCAAGTGGCCGGTGGGAATCGGTGGCAAGGGCAACGAGGGAGTGACCAACTACGTAAAACGGATCAAGAACTCCATCGGTTATGTCGAATTTGCCTACGCCAAGCGCAACAAGCTGGCCGATGTTTCCTTGAAAAACAGTGCCGGTACATTTGTCAGCGCCTCTTTTGACAGCTTCAAGGCGGCCGCTGCCGCCGCCAGATGGGAACAGGATAAAGGCTATTATCTGTGGCTGGTCAACGCGCCCGGTACCAACTCCTGGCCCATCGCCGGTGCCACATTCATCCTGCTGGCCAAAGAGAAGCAGGACGCCAACCGCAAAGCGGTAGCGTTTTTCAACTGGGCCTTTAGCAACGGCGACGCTACGGCGACAAAGCTCATCTATGTGCCGCTGCCGCAAAGCCTGAAAGATGATATCCGTAGTTACTGGAAGGCCAACGGCATCAAATAACTATCAATATAATTACAAAAAAGGGGGGGGCAGTACAACTGCCTCCCCTTTTTTTGTTGATCATTTCAAGGCCGCAAGCTACATGCTGATGGCCTTGATAAAGTGAGCATCGCAGGCAGCACTGATTTTTGCCAGGGTGTCGTCATCC
>JAMOOS010000040.1 GCA_027065245.1 Desulfuromonadaceae bacterium
AGTTCGTGGCGGTTTGCACGGTATCGCAGCTACGCACCTGGAGTTGGTATTGGAGTTGCTGCACCATGACGGTGATCACGCCAGTATCGATCTGCCCGGGGCATGGTGTGGCTGTGAGTATGCGCAACTGGTGGTGCGCCGCTGTTCACTTGCCCCCCTTGAGCCGTTTCGACTTGCCGTTGCCGCACCGTGTCGTGTGCTGTTGCCCGATGGCAGGGTGCTGGAGTTCAGTCGTGCCGTGGCGACTGGCGCTGACGGCGTTGACCAAGTGGAGTTTTGCGCCGCCGAAATCGATTTTCCCCTCGAGGTGCGCCCGGTAGCCGCTGGTGATCGCATCAGTTGCGTCGGCATGACTGGTCATAAGCTGGTAAAGAAAATTTTTACCGACCGCAAGGTTCCCCGCGCTCAGCGCCGCCGCGCTGTGGTGGTAGGCAGCGGCGGGCGGTTGTTGTGGGTTGTCGCACTGGCACGCTGTGCGCAGCACCGTGCGCAACAACGTGGCGAAGAGGTGTTGAGGGTGCGTTTGCTAAACTCAAAATGTAATTGAGAAAAGCCAGTCTGTATGGTAGCTTGCAGCGGATAATGTATTTGCCGGTGGTGTACGGTTGCCGCTGTTTTTTTTCGCTGGTTGACTGCGGATGATGCCGCAGTTGATTTTCTGGAAAAAATTATCTGTAAATATCATATGTTACGTTGTCGCAGGTGGTGGTGGCGTCTGTGTTTGGCAGGTGCTGACCCGGGTTGTACCTTGCGTTTGGAGTGTCTGTTGCCAGCTTGGTGCGGTTAATCTCTATGGAGGAAAAGTGAATCAGTTTTATAAAAATATTGCCTTGTGGCTGGTGATTTCGCTGGTGATGATTCTGCTGTTCAATATGATGGCGCAGAAGGAGAACCAGAAAGAGACCATCAGCTACACCAGTTTTATCACTGCCCTGGAGGAAAAAAAGATAAAGGAAGTTGTTATCCAGGGACCGAATATCGACGGGGTGTATCAGGACGGCAACCGTTTTACTACCTTTACCCCATCCGATCCAAACCTGATCAGCGAGTTGCGTCAGTATGGAGTGAATATCAAGGCCAAGCCGGAGGAAGACCGCAGTTTCTGGATGACCATGCTGGTATCGTGGGGACCGATTCTGTTGTTGATAGCGGTGTGGATATTTTTCATGCGCCAGATGCAGGGCGGCGGTGGCAAGGCGATGAACTTTGGCAAAAGCCGTGCCCGGTTGCTGTCGGATAATCAGGGGATGGTGACCTTCAAGGATGTGGCCGGAGTGGATGAGGCCAAGGAGGAGCTGGAGGAGATTGTCGCCTTTTTGAAAGATCCGAAAAAATTTACCCGCTTGGGTGGGCGTATCCCCAAAGGGGTGTTGCTGGTGGGCTCGCCCGGTACCGGTAAAACGCTGCTGGCACGCGCCATTGCCGGTGAGGCGGACGCGCCGTTTTTTACTATTTCCGGTTCCGATTTTGTCGAGATGTTTGTCGGTGTCGGCGCCAGCCGCGTGCGTGATTTGTTTGCCCAGGGTAAAAAGAACGCTCCGTGCATTATCTTTATCGACGAGATTGACGCTGTTGGCCGCCATCGCGGTGCCGGTCTCGGCGGTGGTCACGACGAGCGCGAGCAGACCCTCAACCAGTTGCTGGTAGAGATGGACGGCTTTGAGTCCAACGAGGGGGTTATTCTCATCGCTGCCACCAACCGGCCCGATGTTCTTGATCCGGCGCTGATGCGTCCCGGCCGGTTTGATCGGCAAGTGGTGGTGCCGCGTCCCGATATCAGGGGTCGGCGTACCATCCTTGAAGTTCACGGCAAAAAAGTGCCCCTGGCACCCAGTGTCGATATGGAAACCGTGGCGCGCAGCACTCCCGGCTTTTCCGGTGCCGATCTGGCCAACCTTATCAACGAGGCGGCGTTGCTGGCGGCGCGCGCTAACAAGGAACAGGTGGAAATGAGTGATCTGGAGGCGGCCAAGGACAAGGTGCTTATGGGCGCTGAACGCCGTTCCATGGTGATCACCGAAGAGGAGAAAAGGGTTACCGCATATCACGAGGCTGGCCATGCTCTGGTGGCGCTCAAAACTCCCGGTGCCGATCCGGTGCACAAGGTCTCCATTATTCCACGTGGTCGCGCTCTGGGGGTAACCATGTATTTGCCCGCCGAAGAGAAATACAGCGAGAGCAAGACCGGATTGCTCAACTCCATGTATGCCCTGTTGGGTGGCCGCGCTGCCGAGGAGATATTCCTCAACGAGATCACCACCGGCGCCAGTAACGATATCGAGCGGGTTACCAACCTGGCGCGCAAGATGGTGTGTGAGTGGGGAATGAGCGAGAAACTGGGAACGCTGTCGTTTGGCGAGAAGGATGGCGAGGTGTTTTTAGGCCGCGACATGGGCCATGTGAAGAACTACAGCGAGGCTACGGCGCGCCTCATCGACGAGGAAGTGCAGCAGCTGGTTAAGGAGGCTTATAACCACACCCGCACATTGCTGCGCGAGCATAGCGCTGTTCTGGAGCGGATGGCGCAGGAACTGCTGGACAAGGAGACCATTGACGCCAAAGATATCAAGCGGATACTCGCCGAGGTTGAAGGCAGTGCTGCCGTCGCTGAGGTCGAGGCAAGCGTTGATGGCAACGCTGCCGAGGCGGAGGAGGTCTAGCGCCGGTGTCTGATCCATCTGCGCCCCGGGTGCTGCTACTGGAATCTGCCGCTGCCGTGCGCCGTACCATGGTGCGTATCGGCGTCGATCCGGCCGGTATCGAGCGGATGGCTGCCAAAGCGCAGTGGCATAATGTGCTGGTAGCGCAGTTGCCGTGTATGGAAGCCAACATTCTCAAACAGGAGATGCTGGCGTTGGGCGGTGACGCGGCGGTGGCGCGTGGCACGGTGGCATGTTCCATTGCCGCCAGCGACGTGCTGCTGATGGGGTCGCTTAAATGTCTGCGCCGTCTGAGCGAGCGCCTGCGTGCCCAGCCGTTCGCTCTGCCGCAACTGGGGCAGCGCCTGGAGCAGTTGCTGGAAAATTTTGCCGCTGTGCCGACACGATTGCGCGGTCGGCGGCGCAGCCTGGATTTGCGTCGCCCCCAGGTGATGGCGATTGTCAACACCACGCCGGATTCTTTTTATGCCGGTGGCAGATGTCACGATCTGGATAGCGCGTTGGCGCAGGTACAGCGCTGTGTTGATGCCGGTGCCGATCTGCTCGATATCGGTGGTGAGAGTACCCGACCCGGAGCCGCGCCGGTGGCTGTGGAAGAGGAGTTGCGCCGGGTAATTCCCCTGGTAGAGGCGGTCGGAAGTCGTTTTGATCTGCCGTTGTCGGTGGATACGAACAAGGCGCAGGTGGCGCAGGCGGCGCTGGAGAGTGGCGCCGACTTTATCAACGATATAAGCGGTCTGACATTTGATGCAGAAATGGCGGACACTATCGCTGCCTGTGGCGGCGGGGTGTTTGTCATGCATACGCGCGCCCGTCCGCAGGTGATGCAGAACAATACTGTATACGCTGATATCATCGGCGAGATCTGCGCCAGCCTGCGCCATAGCGTTGCTCTGGCGCAGCAGGCCGGTATCCCTGATGATGCCATCGCCGTCGATCCCGGCATCGGTTTCGGCAAGTCTACGGCGGGCAATCTGGAGGTTATCCGCCGTCTCGGTGAGTTCCGCAGTCTTGGATTGCCGATTTTGCTGGGGGCGTCGCGCAAAAGTATGATCGGCAATGTTCTCGACCAGCCAGACGCGGCACAGCGGTTGTACGGTTCACTGGCAACTGCGGCTGTTGCCATCGCTAACGGTGCCGCTATTGTCCGGGTA
>JAMOOS010000041.1 GCA_027065245.1 Desulfuromonadaceae bacterium
TGCCTACCACCACAGCGCGGCGGCGCTGAGCGCGGGGAACCTTGCGGTCGGTAAAAATTTTCTTTACCAGCTTATGACCAGCCATGCCGACGCGACTGATGCGATCACCAGCGGCTACCGGGCGCACCTCGAGGGGAAAATCGATTTCGGCGGCGCAAAACTCCACTTGGTCAACGCCGTCAGCGCCAGTCGCCACGGCACGACTGAACTCCAGCACCCTGCCATCGGGCAACAGCACACGACACGGTGCGGCAACAGCAAGTCGAAACGGCTCAAGGGGGGCAAGTGAACGGCGGCGCACCACCAGCTGCGCATACTCACAGCCACACCATGCCCCGGGCAGATCGATACTGGCGTGATCACCGTCATGGTGCAGCAACTCCAATACCAACTCCAGGTGCGTAGCTGCGATACCGTGCAAACCGCCACGAACTGCACCAAGAGCCGAGCGCACAACCCTGGCGGCCAGTGCCGGATGCTCCCTGGCCAGCACCTGCCGCGACAATCGTATCTCTGCGTCGGTGCAAAATGCGTACTCTTCCAGCCAGCGCCCGACCTGTCGCCGCCAGTAATCGTCGTCAACAGCGCACAACTGCGCCAGCCGGGCAATATTGGCGGCGGCGGCACTGTTGATTTGACACAACTGTGGCATAACCTGATGACGAATCCGGTTGCGCTGATAATCGAGGCTGGCATTGCTGCCATCTTCCACCCAATCAAGGTGATGTTCAGCCGCGTATGCCGCCAACCCAGAGCGCGAACACTGAAGCAATGGCCGAATAAACCGCCCGCGACGTGGCCGCATGGCCGCCAGCCCAGCCACAGAACTGCCGCGCGTCAGACGCAGCAGCACCGTTTCCGCCTGATCATCGCGATGATGCGCCAGTGCTATACAGGTAAAATCGTGCTCGCTCGCCACCCGGGCAAGAAAGCTGTAGCGTGCATGGCGCGCCGCCTCCTCCACCCCCTGACCGCGCTGCTGCGCTATGCGACGCACGTCGACTTCTTCACACCAGCACGGCAGGGCATAACGGCGACACAGTTCAGCGACAAAACGCGCATCGGCAGCGCTGGCGCTGCGCAGTTGATGGTCGAGATGGGCTACGCCCAGGGTAAAATCGGCACAGGACGATAACCGCCGCAGCAGATGCAGCAGACACACCGAATCCAGTCCTCCGGAAACCGCCACCAGCACCCGAGCGGCGCGGGGAATCAGATCGTTAGCTTGGATAAATGCGGCTGTTTGGTGATACAGATCAGGCACAATACGCCCCAATAGAAAAAAGCCCCTCCAGCAACGTGAAGGGGCTTAAATGGTGGCGGTACAGAGATTCGAACTCCGGACACTGCGGATATGAGCCGCATGCTCTAACCAACTGAGCTATACCGCCAAACTTTGCTCTCGACGCCGTAGCGCCTTGTATAGAATAGACCCGTAACGGGTTTGCTGTTTTGGTTGCGGGGGAAGGATTTGAACCTCCGACCTTCGGGTTATGAGCCCGACGAGCTACCAAACTGCTCCACCCCGCGCCAAAGCGAAACGCAATTTACGTTTTTAGGTTTACAAAGTCAAGCTAAAAAAACAGCCCCGCTCATCTTTGTATCATCCACAGCGTGCGGCGGTCACGGGCGGTATTTTTTTACAAAGCCGCCAATCTTGTTGCGCTTCTGCAACGTCTGTTTGATGGCGTCAGCCACATCTTTTGACGGCAGCGGCCCCACCAGCACCCGGTACCACACCCCCTTTTTGCCCAGATCAGCTTTCTTCACCATACTGGACAGGCTGCCGGGCAGGCGCTTCTGCATCCGCGCCGCATCAGCCCTGGATCTGAACGAGCCGACCTGCACCACATAGCCGCCAGCGGCCGGTTTCGCAATCGCTCCAGGCTTGGCTGCCGCAACATCGGCACTGTGAAGTTGCCCCTTTGTCTCCACCACCTTGGCCGCTACCGCAGTGACAGGCGGCGGGATTGCCGCTGCAGGGCTGTTAACACCGCTGCCCAGCGGCACCGCAGTCTCTGTTGGCACCGACGCCTGTTTACTGCTGCTCACCACGGTTTTAACCGTTACCTGGGCAGCTTCTGCCCGCGCTGTCGGCTCAGGCAGCGCTCCACCAGTCGCGGCAGGTTGTTCCGGCGCAGACGTACCGGCGGTTGAGTTATTCACAGCGGCTACCGGCGCAGCAGGCGCAGACTGGGCGTTGCCGCCTGCGGCAGCGACATAATTATTGTTCTCCACCAGTTGCCGCGCACCGGTAGCGACGGCATGAGGACGAACCGCCGCCGGAGTTGTCACTGTCACCGGCACCGGCTGCTTGATGACTGTGGTTGCCACATCGGCGTCACCATCTGACGGGTTATTGCTCATCTTGCCGACAAACACTCCGGCGGAAAATGCCGCCAGAGACAGCACCAGCAAAAAGGCCAGGACAACCAGCGGTCGCCGCCGCTGCGGTTGTTGTACTCCTCGAGAATATTCCGGTGGCACCATGATTCCCCCTCCAAAGATCAGCTTACATTTTTTCCGGTGCCGACACGCCCAGCACCGCCAGAGCATTGGCGATCACCTGACGCACGGCGGTAACAAGACACAGACGGGCGGCAGTCACCGCCTCATCGTCGACAATAACGCGCTGCTGATTGTAATAGCTGTGGAACCTGGCCGCCAGATCCTGCAGATAAAAGGTTACCCGATGCGGCTCGTAGTTGAGCGCGGCATTTTCGATCACCTCCGGATAACGCGCCAGGGTCTTTATCAGTTCCAGCTCCTCGGCCAACGCCAGATGTTCCGGCTCAATGGCGGTGGCAGCGGCGGCTACAGCCCCGGCCTGAGCCGCGTTGGCGCAGATGCTGCAAACCCGCGCGTGGGCGTATTGCACGTAATAAACCGGATTGTCGTTACTCTGCTTTTTGGCCAGCTCCAGATCAAAATCGAGCTGACTGTCGCCACGCCGGGTGAGGAAAAAGAAGCGGCAGGCATCACGGCCCACTTCATCCACCACCTCTTTGAGGGTGACAAATTTACCGGCGCGGGTACTCATGGCCACCTGCTCACCGCCGCGCAACAGGCTGACCAGCTGCACCAGAATGATCTGCAGATCCTCCGGATTGCGCCCCAGCGCCGCCAGTACCGCCTTCATCCGCGCCACATAGCCGTGATGATCGGCGCCCCACACATCTATCACGGTATCAAAACCCCGGGCGTACTTTTCGCGATGGTAGGCGACATCGGAAGCAAAATAGGTGGTAACGCCGTTGGAGCGCACCAGTACCCGATCCTTGTCATCACCGAACTCGGTAGTACGAAACCACAGAGCGCCATCCTCCTCGTAGGTATAACCGGCCTGTTTGAGCGCCTCTATCCCCTGCTGCACCTGGCCGCTGTCGTACAAACTCTGCTCACTGAACCAGTTGTCGAAGCGCACACCAAACGCCTGCAGGTCGGCATCGATACCGGCGCGAATCGATTCACCGCCCCAGGCGGCAAAAAACGCCACCGCCTGCTCGGCATCGCCGTGGAGAAATTTATCGCCGTGTTCATCTACACACTGCTGCGCCAGATCGCGGATATAATCGCCCTGGTAGCAATCTTCGGGAAACTCGATCTTTTCACCGTGCAGCTGACGATAACGCAAGTAGATAGAACGCCCCAGGGTGTTCATCTGATTACCGGCATCGTTGAGATAGTATTCACGCTGGACGCTGAAACCGGCCTCCTGCAGCACCGCCGCCACCGCATCGCCGGTAGCGGCACCGCGCCCGTGACCGATGTGCAACGGCCCGGTGGGATTGGCGCTGACAAATTCCACCTGCACCTTGCGTCCGGCACCGACACTGCTTTTACCGTAATCACGCCCCCGGGTGTGAATATCCTCCAGCACTCCCAGCCACAATTTGCCACTGAGGAAAAAATTGATAAAACCGGGTCCGGCAACCTCGATACGCTGCCACATCCCCGGCTGACGCTCCAGCACCGCCACCAGAGTTTCAGCTATCTGGCGCGGCGCCTGCTTCTCGGCCCGCGCCAGCATCATGGCCACATTAACGGCAAAATCGCCGTGTTCACTGCGGCCAGGCACTTCAATGGCAAAATCGGGCACTTCACCGCTGCTGAGCAACTGCTCGTCGTAACACTGCCGCAATGCCTGGCAAACAACCTCACGCAATCTGTTCTTCATGTAATCTCATAACCTTTTGACAAAAAAAATCGACTACCGTCAAGAGCAAGTCGGACTTTTTGCGCCGCCATCACCTATCTGGCCGAGTCGGTAAACTGGTAGACAAACTCCCCCTCACGCACCAGCCCCAGGCGGGTGCGCGCCACCCGCTCAATATAGCGGTCGTCATGCTGCAAGGCGTCAAGCTGCTGTTTCAAGCCGTCGTTCACCGCCTCAAGTTGACGCAACTGCTCACCCAACTGCTGTTGTTGTCGTCGCACATGGTGCAACCTGACCACCCCTTTGTCGCCAAACAGCGCCATGGACAAACCCACCAGCACCAGCACCGTCAGCAGCGCAACCCGCGAGTTCCACAACGATTGCTGCGCCTTTTTTTCCGAATTGTCTGCCATCAAACCAACCCTGTTAAAGGTGTTTTGCCACATGCAGGCTGCGCAAAGATCTCTGGCCGACCATCTTATGCCATCCATTATCTTTGTTCAACCGCTTTCACTGCACGGCTGGCACATTGATTTCTGTAAAAAAGAAATTATAATATCCGCAACTAAAACAGGTATACTCGCATACCGTAGCAATCGACAAGAAAGTACATAACCATTAGTTTCAGGACAAAAAAACAAGGCAACCATCAATGTCTGCACATACACGCACCGGCACCGGCACCACAACAAAACATCAAACCGGCGACATCCCGCGCTATAATGTGGTTATGCACAACGACGACTACACCACCATGGAGTTTGTCGTGGAATTGCTGCGGGAGCTGTTTCACAAGACTCCCGATGAGGCTACCCGCATCATGCTGGACATCCACAACAACGGCCAGGCTGTATGCGGCTGCTATACTTACGAGATTGCCGAAACCAAAGTTCTGCAGGCGCATCACGCTGCCAGGCAGGCACAATTTCCGCTACGCTGCAGCATCAAACCGGCGTAACACCAGACATTCGTATTTACGCGAGGTATTGTGACATTCAGCAACGATGTACAGATAATTTTTTCTCTGGCGGTACAACAGGCGCAACGGCGTCATCACGAGTACCTGATGACGGAGCACCTGCTCTACGCCATGCTGTTCTCGCCTCAGCCGCAGAAGGTCATCACCCATTGCGGTGGCGATGTCGACACACTGCTGCAGGAGCTGGAACACTATTTTAACGACAACATCGAATCACTCGATTACGACGACACAGCAGAGATCAAGGTACCGGAACAGACGGTGGCGCTGCAGCGGGTATTGCAGTACGCCATCAACCACTGCAATGCCGCCGGCAAAAATACCGTCCACAGCAACGACCTGCTGGTGGCTATTCTGTCGGAAGAGAACGTCTGGTCGCAGCGGCTGCTGGAGAAACACGGCATTACCAGACTCGACGTCCTTAATTTTATCGCCCACGGCATCAGCAAAATGGAGCCGGACGGCGACGCGCCGCCAGCGCCGGACGAGGAGCAGCCCGGCGAACAAAACGACACCAACCGGGACAAAAAAAACGCTGGCGAGAAAAAATCGGCGCTGGAGCGCTTTACCATCAATCTGCGCCAGCGTGCCGCCGATCAGCTCATCGACCCCCTCATTGGCCGGGTGGCGGAACAGCAGCGGGCGTTACAGGTATTGTGTCGGCGGCGCAAAAACAACCCGATCCTGGTAGGTGAACCGGGCACCGGCAAAACCGCCATTGCCGAAGGGCTGGCGCTGCTGCTGGAAAACGGCAGCGCGCCGGAGTTCTTACGCGACAGCGATTTTTACGCCCTCGATATGGGCGCATTGCTGGCGGGTACCAAGTTCCGTGGCGATTTTGAAGAACGGTTAAAAGCGGTACTCAATGAGCTGAGCCAGAAAAACAAACCGATTCTGTTCATTGATGAAATCCACACCATTATCGGCGCCGGAGCCACCAGCGGCGGCTCCATGGACGCTTCCAACCTGCTCAAGCCCATGCTGGCCGCCGGGGAGATCCGCTGTATCGGTGCCACCACTTACGACGAATACAAAAACCTGTTTGAAAAAGATCGCGCCTTGTCGCGCCGCTTTCAGAAAATAGACATCCACGAACCGGATTTGCGCCAAACCGTAGATATTCTGCGCGGCCTGAAACGTTACTACGAAGATTATCATCGGGTAACCTACAGCGACGCCGTACTGGAAGCGGCGGCGGAACTGGCGCAGCGCTGCCTGACCCACCGCCATCTGCCCGACAAGGCCATCGACGTTATCGACGAGGTCGGCGCCAGTTTTAAAGTCAGCGGCAGACGGCGAAAAACGGTAACCGTGGCCGATATCGAAAAAGTAGTGGCAAAAATGGCGCAGATTCCGGTGCGCTCCGTCTCCAGCGACGACCGGAAAAACCTGCAGCATCTGGAGTTGCGGCTACGCAGCCAGGTATTCGGCCAGGACAACGCCATCCGCCAGATCAGCCGGGCCATTCTACGCGCCCGCGCCGGGCTCAACCACCCGGAGCATCCCATCGGTTCTTTCCTGTTTGCCGGGCCGACCGGCGTGGGCAAAACCGAGGTGGCACGTCAGCTCGCCGCCCAGTTGGGCATAGCCTTTACCCGCTTTGACATGAGCGAATACATGGAAAAACACTCCGTGGCCCGCCTTATCGGTGCGCCGCCCGGTTATGTGGGGTTTGATCAGGGCGGTCTGCTTACCGACGCCATCATCAAAAAGCCGCATACAGTGTTGCTGCTGGACGAAATTGAAAAAGCCCACCCCGATCTGTTCAACATCCTGCTGCAGATTATGGACCATGGCAGCTTGACCGACAACAACGGCAAAAGCGCCGATTTCCGCAACGTCATTCTGCTGATGACCACCAATGCCGGGGCGGCGGAGATGAGTTCCAGCGCCATCGGCTTCAACAGCAGCGGCGGCAAATCGCCCAAACAGGCGCTGGAAAAGATGTTCTCGCCCGAATTCCGCAACCGTCTCGACGCCACAGTGATTTTCGCCCCGCTGCAACAGCAGGCCATCATCAGCATCGTCGACAAATTTATCGCCAATCTGCGCCAGCGCCTGCGGGAGAACAAGGTAAAACTCAAAATTTCTCCGGCAGCAAAAGATTACCTGGCGCGCCACGGCTTCAGCCCCGCCTACGGTGCCCGCCCGCTTGACCGCTTGATTCAGGAACAGATCAGCGATCCTTTGTCTGAAGCCATCCTGTTCGGCACCCTGCAACACGGCGGCACAGCCAGCATCGGCTGCAAAAATGATACCCTTACCTTCAGCTACCGCGCCGCGCCCACGGGCTCATGAGCGTTTTCGCCATCGACGACAGCCTGGCTTTCCCGCCGCCCCATCTGGCCGATGACAACGGCCTGCTCGCCGTCGGCGGCGATCTGTCGCCCCAGCGGTTGCTGCTGGCCTACAGTTGCGGCATCTTCCCGTGGTATGGCGCCGACGACCCCATCATGTGGTGGTCTCCCGATCCGCGCTGCGTACTGGCACCGGCGCAGGTGCACATCTCGCGCAGCCTGGCAAAAACCATCCGCCGTGGAGAGTTCAGCGTAACCTTCGACCGCTGCTTTGAGCGCTGCATGCACCAATGCGCCCAATCAGGCTACCGCGCCGCCGAAGGCACTTGGATCAGCGCTGAAATCATCACTGCCTTTACCACCCTGCACCGTCTCGGTTATGCCCACTCGGTGGAATGCTGGTACGGCGACGAGCTGGCGGGCGGTTTGTACGGGCTGGCGCTGGGACGCTGCTTTTGCGGCGAATCCATGTTCCACCACCGCAGCAACGCCTCCAAAGTGGCCTTTGCCGCACTGGCGCAGCATCTGCACCAACGCGATTACCTGCTCATAGACTGCCAGCTACCCACCGCCCACCTCCACTCATTGGGTGGCTACGATCTGGCCAGAAGAGATTTTCTCGCGCGCCTTGAACGCTGCGCGCCGATACAAAAAGGGAAGTTTGTGGCGGGAGAGTTTTAACGCTGTGCCGGTTTGCAGCGCGAGTTGTGCAACTGCTGCTCGTAGATATAGCGCTCCAGCTGATAATTGCTGAGAATCCCCTGTTCGACAAAGTACTGACCGTAGCGCTTTTGAATCTGGCGCTGATGGCGCAGCAGCACCTGCACCTGAAACTCGCTTAAACAACCAAGCTCCACAGCACGGCGGCCAAAGCGGCTGTGCCTGCCGTGAAAACTGTTGATACGGCGAATCTGCGCAGCGCTAAGCCAGCCCCAGTGTTCGGCAATGGAGCCGATAATTGGCCGCTGACGCCGCTGCCACACCAACGCCTCAATCATCTCGGCGTAGGTAATTACGCCACGGTAATACAGGTACATACCGATTTCAAGCTGGCGTTGCGGCAACGCCGACGCGCCCTTATCCTGCCGGGGCGGCGGCTCACGCCGCGCCTGATAACGCTGCTGCCGGGGCGGCTGGTACGTCGGTCGCTGCGGCGCTGCACTATAACTGGCGGCGCTGTCGGCACCGGAAATTTTAAGGGTACTTTTATCTGCCGAAAAAGCCGACAGCATCTTGTAGGCGTGGTTGACATCGACAAAAGCGCCAGTATCATCTGCCGGAGCCGCCTGCGCGTCGGGATGGGTCTGTTTGGCACGACGACGATAAGCGGACTTGACCCCGCACGGCTGGATATAATAGAGAAAATCGCGGTTGATCCGCACATCGCTGCCAAACAGCACCCGGCAGGCGTTAAGCAATTCTGTTTCAGCAAATGATGACATACACGATGCCCGACAGGAGGAGAAACAACAAACCCGGAATTGACACCTTGATGTAAAAAACTACGCAACAACAAGCATGTTGCTGGCATTATACTGAAAAAAAACCAGAAACAAAGCTTAAACTGTACATTAACGCAGATAAGTTGGGGCAAACATGAAAAACACCATCGAACCGCTGTTTATTGTTGTACCACCGGGGCTGGAAAAATTATGTGCCGCCGAATTGGCGCAACTAAACATCCATTACGACGCCATCACCACTGGCGGCATCAGCCTGCGCGGTAATCTGGACACCATCTACCGCTGCAACCTGTGGCTGCGCTGCGCCAGCCGGGTACTGGTACGCCTGGATTCGTTCAAATGCCGTGATTTCCCCACCCTGTTCAACAAAGCGTCAAAAAGCACCTGGGGGCGGTTCATCACTGCCGGGCAGACGCTGGAAATCAGGGTGAGCTGCCGAGGTTCCCGCCTTAATCACACTGGACGTATCGCCGCTACCATAAGCAAGGCGGCAGGCAAGCATATCAGCACGGCGCCAGCGCAAGATTCACAGACATCGCGTCAACTGGTGTTCGTCCGCCTTGATGATGATATCTGCACCATCTCCATCGACAGCAGCGGCGAACTACTGCACCGGCGCGGCTATCGCCACCACACCAGCGCCGCTCCGCTGCGCGAAAACCTAGCCGCCGCCTGCCTGGCCCACTGCAACTGGCACGGCCAGCGCCCACTGCACGACCCCTTCTGCGGCAGCGGCACCTTTGCCATCGAAGCCGCTCTTTACGCCGCCAATATCGCCCCCGGCCTGCAGCGCCAATTCTCCTTCCAGCACTGGCCCGGCTTTCGTCACGGCTTGTGGGACAATCTGCGTGCCAGCGCCATCAGCGGCCAAACCTCACCACAAACCACCATCAGCGCCGCCGACATCTGCACACAAGCGCTGGCAGCCGCCCGTATCAATGCCGCCAATGCCGGTGTCGCCGAATGGATAACCTTCAGCCAGGCCGACGCGTTCTCCAGCACGGCCAGCACAGCTAACGGCCTGCTCATCTGCAATCCGCCCTACGGCCAGCGGCTGCACAGCAGCCACAACACCAGCGCAACCATTAAACGCATCAAAGAACAACTGCGCCACTATCCCGGCAACTGGCACGGCGCCGCCCTGCTGCCGGGCAACGGCAGCGCAAATACCCTGTCGTTCAAAAACGGCGGTCTGGCGGTAACGCTATACCGTTTCTGATGCAGATTTTAAACCACTTGCGCCAATTTAGAGACCGAATGCCAGGGAATAACATCAAACTGAGTACGCATCTGTTCTTCATCTCCTGCATAAACAAGTCGAGCCGAACCTGTAACATCGTCTGCCATAGCAAGCCACTTTTTAAGCCCGGAAAAATAACCAGTGGTAAGCGTTTTACCGGATTTTATCTCCACAGGAAAAAGAATATCACCTTGCTCAATTATCACATCAACTTCAGTACCTGATCGATCCCTCCAGAAATAAAGATTAGAATGTAGCCCGCGATTAAAACGCCCCTTAATAAGTTCAGAAAGAACCCATGTTTCAAACAGTGCACCACGCAGTGCATGAGTCACAACTTGGTCTTTATTCTGTATTCCCAGTAGCCAGCACGCTAATCCGGTATCATAAAAATATAATTTTGGCGATTTTATCAGGCGTTTGTTGAAATTTTTATGATGTGGTTGCAGTAAAAACAGGACATAACTTGCTTCCAGTACAGATATCCAGGCTTTAGCCGTATTATGCGTGATGCCACAATCATTTGCTAAAGAAGAAAGATTCAACAACTGCCCGGTTCTTGCGGCACACATACGTAAAAAAAGCTGAAACGTTCTTAAATCTTTCACCTGAATCAACTGGCGCAAATCTCGCTCCAGATAAGTTACAACATAACCTGGATACCAATCCGCCGCAGTTACCTGGCGATCATAAAGTGGAGGATAAAATCCCCGATAAATTGCCTCTTCTACACTAGACAAACCCTGCTTGGCGGCACACAGCTCACCATGACAAAACGGCAACAACTGCACCATGCCAACGCGCCCGGCTAAAGATTGGCTAATATTTGAAAAGAATCCAAACTGCTGTGAGCCAGTTAAAATATAACGCCCCATTCGTGGATTATTATCAACAATGGTCTGTAGATAGGAAAAAAGATCCGGGCAGCGCTGTATCTCATCAAAAATAGCACCGTCAGGATATGTTGCTAAAAAAGCACGAGGGTCTTCTTCGGCAAAGCCGCGTTTATCCAAATCTTCAAGAGACACGTAGGGTTTATCAAAAAAAACTGACCGCACCAGCGTCGTCTTACCAGATTGCCGCGGTCCAGTTACAGCAACAACCGGAAACCCTTTGCTCAATCGAAGAAGAGTATCTTTTGCATCCCTGTTAATCATGCACAGCAGGATATAACCATTTAGGCAGATTGTCAATTGAATTTACAATTAGCCAATATCGGTAAATTGTTTGCGGTAGGAGCGACATTCTATCGCGATTGTTTGGCAGGAATGACAAAGGTGCGCGGGCTCAACGTGGCAGAACACGCAGCAGATAAAAGCAGTGTACCGGGGCGGAACTCAAAGCAACAACCCCACACCAAACCACATTCTATTGATAAATATGTTGTCGATACGCAACACGAAGTGTAGTGGTCTACTATCCCCGGACACCCATTAAGGTGATATAGTCACCGCGAAAGGAGAGGTGTCCAATGAGTAAAAAGAACAGGCGTACATTCAGTACGGAATTCAAACAGGAAGCAGCCAACCTGGTAATTGAGCAGGGGTACAGCATAGCTGCTGCAAGTCAGGCGGTCGGAGTGAGCGATTCAGTGTTGCGGCGCTGGGTGAAACAACTGAGGGGAGAAAAAGCAGGCATAACACCCCAGGGCAAAGCCATGACGCCAGAACACCATCGCATACAGGAGTTGGAGAAACGGATAAAGCAGCTGGAACAGGAGAAATCCATCCTAAAAAAGGCTACCGCTCTCTTGATGTCAGACGGAGCGAGATGTTTGCGCTGATCGATCGGTTGAGAGAGCAAAAACAGTACGAAGTAAACCGGTTATGCCGTATATTTGGCATAAGCCGAAGCAGCTATTACGACCACTTGCTGCGCAAGAATACAATCGACGCCGAGAGGCTGCGCTTACGCGCCCTGGTAACCGAGATATACAACGCCAGTCGTCAATCAGCCGGAAGTCGCACCATCGTTGCCAAAATGCGTGAACAAGGTGAAAAGATTGGCAGATACAAAGTTCGTCAACTGATGAAAGAAGCCGGGCTGGTCAGTAAACAGCCAAAACCGGCAGCCTACAAAACTGCCAGGCACGAACGACCAGACATCCCCAATCTGCTGAATCGACAATTTCAGCCAGAACACCCCAACCAGGTATGGTGCGGCGACATTACCTACGTCTGGACACAAGGACGTTGGGCGTATTTGGCTGTGGTATTGGATTTATATACTCGTCGTGTAATCGGTTGGCATTTATCCAGCTATTGCGATGCAGAACTAGCCGTGGCAGCACTGGATATGGCATATCAACAACGAGGCCGACCACGAGGCGTAATGTTTCACTCAGATCAAGGCAGCCAGTACGGCAGTATAAAATTCCGCCAGAGAATATGGCGCTACAAGATGAAACAAAGCATGAGCCGTCGCGGCAACTGCTGGGACAATGCACCGATGGAACGACTATTTCGCAGCTACAAAAGCGAGTGGATGCCCCAGACCGGGTATCCGACATTTGCCAGTGCCCAAAATGATATTAGCGAATACCTGATGGGGTACTACAACAACTACCGACCACATCAGGCCAACGGTGGTTTGTCGCCGGTAGCAGCGGAAGAAAAACATAAATCTGTGTCCGGTTTTGCTTGACCACTACAGGAATCGGTGGTCCACTTTCACCGGAATACGCACTTTGCTGGTTTAGAAGATAGCTTTTAACTGGGTGGGTATAATGGATTTTATTTACTTTGCTTTGGGTAAACATTCCTTACTTATTGATATCAATGATATCTCCTGTGTGACATGTTCCAGTTATGAAGAGTATCTGGAACATAAAACAGTGCCAGATGGTTTTATTATTGAGGGTAGCTCTGACGATGTAGCTCTGGAAGTTCTCAAAAAATTGCGGGGGGCAAGCGATACGTTTTTGTGCCCAGTATTCCTCTGTGAACATACAGGTAAACTTTTTGATATGTTGAGTGACGGTAAAGTTTCTAGTCTGGAGGAAGCAACTGTACAATCAGCGTCACTTTTCCAGCAGCAAATGCGCCTGCATCATGATATCGATGACTATACTGAAAATGCATTACTCAGAGTTTTAGCATATCTGTTCTTACGTCCTAAAACTGTTGTGTTACCATTTCAGCAATGGAATCACCCTCATCTGTATTCTTATCCATTGCTTGAAGTTTTGGCCGGAGATGAGCAGGGTGGAGCCACCCTTGTTGCAACGCTAAAAAATCGGAAATTTATTACTGCTACTGAGCTTGTAGATCGGGTTCGTCATTGTCCAGCTTGCAACTATGCCCATTTTAATTTTATCGATGTGTGTCCTGAGTGTAATAGTATTGAAATTGAAAAAAAACCTTTTCTCCACTGTTTTATTTGCGGCAATGTCGCCCCGCAAGAACAGTTCATGCACAATAATACGCTAACCTGTCCTCAGTGCATGGGGCAGTTGCGGCATATAGGTGTCGACTATGATCGTCCTTTGGAGAATTATATCTGCAAGGATTGTGACTGTTTATTTCAAGAACCTGATGTTGTTGCCCATTGTCAGCATTGTGGAAAACGGAACAGGCCTGATGAGTTGATGCCGTGGCCAGTCTACGCCTACCAAAGCACTGATCGGGTAACGTATGCAGTCAGGACGGGAGAGGTGGACGATGTCTATAGTCTCTTTGATGAATTGCAAAATATAAATCCTGTTCACTTCAATTACACCGTCGATTGGTTATTGAAAATGTGCCAGCGTTATACAGATGAGCTTTTCAGTTTGGTTGGAATTAGGGTAAAAAACCTATCAGAGCTATATAAGAAAATAGGGAGGTATCGCCTGATTGAGTTGGTGGATGGTTACATATCACGTATTCGTGAAACAGTTCGTGTCACCGATCTTATGACACGCACTGTTACTGATGTCATTTGGATTTTGCTATCTAAGACAGATTCTTCTGGTTGCGATATCATAGTTTCCAGATTGATGTCTCTTCAATCTCTTACGATTCAGGATGAAGGGGTACAGCTGGAATGTGAAGTTGTTACTTTTAGTGCGCCGGATAATATGATCGCTGGGGAAACAGGCGAGCAACTACTTGTACGACTTGAGGGCGAGATTGCATGATTTTGGAGATTCTGGCGCACGCTTACCACACTTTAATTTTGTTACTTCTCAGTATGTTTCAGCATGGACTGGAACTTTTCATCTTAAAGTTTGTCCCATTTTTTATTTTTCTTGAGATGCCGGTTTATCTTCTGGTTTTGATCGGGATATTGAAATATTACAGTAAAGAACTTACTCCTGCACTGGAAAATCCAGCTTTCCTGCCAACAGTTTCCTGTATTATCACTTGCTACTCTGAGGGTGAGGATGTGCAGATTACTATTCGCAGTTTATGTGAACAGTTATATATGGGGCGTATTGAAATTATTGCCGTTATTGACGGCGCACACCAGAATAGAAATACCTATTCTGCTGCTCAGGAGATGAAGGCGTATTTTCGGGATAAACCGAGGCGAATATTACGTATCTTACCAAAATGGCAGCGGGGTGGACGGGTCTCCACATTGAATGCTGGCTTGCAATGTGCCACCGGTGAGATTGTCATTAATGTTGATGGTGACACCTCCTTTGATAACGATATGGTGTATCGTGCAACCAGACAGTTTATAAATCCTAACGTGGTTGGCGTGGCGGGTAATTTGCGTGTCAGAAATAAAAATGCCAGTATGGTTACCCATTTACAGGCAATTGAATACCTCATATCAATCCATGCTACCAGAACTGGTTTGAGTGAGTTTAACCTTGTGAACAATATTTCTGGCGCTTTTGGTATTTTTCGCAAAGCGTTTATTCAGAAACTGGGTGGATGGGACAGCGGAACTGCTGAGGATCTTGATATGACGTTGCGGATCAAAAATTACTTTGCGCGCCATCCAGATCTTCGTATCTGTTTTGAGCCTAGAGCCATTGGTCACACGGACGTCCCGACAACTTTTTATGATTTTTTCAATCAGCGGTTACGTTGGGATGGTGATCTGTTCTACATTTATATTCGTAAACATTATTTGAGTTTCAATCCCCGCCTACTGGGGTGGAAAAATATGCTCATGCAGTTGTTGGTTGGCATGCTATTCCAGATCATTCTCCCTTTTGTTATCCTGTTTTACTCCTGCTATATTTTTGCTGTTTACCCGACGGGCCTTGTTTTGGCCGTTTGGGCGCTCGTTTATCTGCTCTATCTGGCGATCACCATTATATTCTTTTTTGTCAGTATATTGCTCCTATCGGAACGGCCATGGCAGGATCTTCGACTGGCTCCGTATCTTTTCATTATGCCCTTTTTTACATTTTCCATGCGAATCTGGGCTGCGATTGCCTGTATGAAAGAGCTATTCATGCAATCACACCTTGACTCCACTATGGCACCTTGGTGGGTATTGAAAAAAGGTAAATTTTAACTATTTCCAGTATTACGATTGGAATATTGTTACAATGAAACATTTTCTCTTCTGTGTATGCCGTTGTTGTTTTTTTCTGATTATCCTGTTTTTGGGTGGTCAGCAGCTTACTATTGCAGAGAATAATATTGTAGATGACACTGTGCCAGATGTACGTCCATGCCATTCGCTGCAGGAACTTGAACCGTTTGTTTCTAAGTCCATGGAATCGCTAGTTGCCGCTGCTGAAATTGAGGAAAATTTGCAGCAGCTTGAACGGCAACGGGCAATTAGTGGGCTGGAGTTGTTTGGTGGTACGGGAGTCGGTCATTATAGCGAAGCTGTTAGCGCCGACAAAATGCGTGATTATGACCGGGTACGGCTATCTTTTGGATTGCGCTACCCTCTTTTGGGAACTATGGCCAGGCAACGTGCACAAGTTCTTAAAGCAGAGGAGGCGGTCTGGGATAGTAAGCAGCAGAGGGAATTTAACCACCTGAAAAATTTGGAGGCGCTACGGTCTCAATACTGCCTTCTCTGGGGAACTCAGCAGAAAATAAAGCTTAGTCAGGCTTTTTTGATGGATGAAGCCCTAACAAATCACATTTTACAGCAGAGGTATAAACAGGGGCTATTACTTGATGCTGACCGGCAGGAATTTCTCTCCGCTTTTACCCTTGTCCACCGAAATCTTGCAAATTTGCGAGCTGCCGAGAGAAGAGCTCAATCCAACATTGACTTGCTGACAAACCGTTCTACGGGAAATTTTATTGCCCTCGATCCTGATCTTCCCCGTCCTGAGCTTGACCCTAAATTTCTCCATTCCATGGTTCTCAATAATCATCCCGATATTGTGAGATTACGTGGGTTGATTGATAAGCAGCTGAGAGTCCTTGACCTTGCCTGTCACTGCGATGTTCAGGCTAAAGTTAGCTTGACAGGATATACGGATAGCGATTTTCCAAGTAATGATAACGGGTATGGGGTTACTCTCCAATTTGACATGGATGCCCCGTGGGAATTTTCCCGAGCGGCTCACGCAAAGGCGGCTCGAGAACGAGCGCGTCTGCTGAAACTGCAGAGAGAACTGGACCTGGTTAGTAGCCAGCTGTTGGCAAACATTGATAATGACATAGAACACTATCGTGCTGCTTTGGAGAACATACGCTTTGCCGCCCAGCGAACCAAAGCGGCGCTCGAAAGTGTTAGAGAGCAGGTTTTGCGTAGCGAGACCATTCCAGGAGATACTTTTGAGCAGTTGCAGCGAAGTCGATATATCTATTATCAGGTTGCTATGGATTATATTGATGCCGAGGTTGTCCTTTTGCAGGGAGCTGCACGCCTTCTTGCCAGTACCGAGGATGAATCTGGCAGAGGCAGGGTGAAAGCGCAGATTGATACTGTGGTCGATGACCATTATATCAAACCGCTGTGGCGGCGGCGGCTGCCTGATTGTCAAGATCTCTCATCTGCTTCGGTTGTTGAAACGCCCTCTGTTGCAGATTCTACACAAAACAATTGTCTTGGGGTGTACGTTTGGAATTCCAAAAAACTTTTTGCCAAAGAACGCGCTTCGTCCAATTTCTGGGAGGAGCTGCGAAAAGACGGGATACATAGAATATTACTCTCTTTTGACCGATCGCAACTCGACAGGTTGAAACTTCCTGTAGGAAAGACCCATCTGCAATCATTTATTCGCAAAGCAAAACATGCCGGAATTGATGTCGGCTTACTCCTTGGTGAACCAACCTGGATTCTTCCTGAGTATCGGCAAGATCTGCTGAATATTATCGGTAGCGTTCATGATTTCGATTTTTCGGTGATACACTTGGATCTGGAACCTAACCAATTGGCTCACATGCAGATTCCTGACCGAGCGATCCTCGCACACCTGTTGCGGACGGTACAGGCGGTATCCAGGTTGACATCGCTGCCGATTGAATTAGATTTGCATCCCCGTTATCTCAGTGAGAATTTTGATGGTTTTTGCCTTGGTTGTGGCCTGCAGAATTTGGACAATATTGCTGTAACGCTGATGGTTTATATTAACGATCCCGAAAAAGTGGCAAAAAGAGTCGAGAACATTATGACCAGGTTTCCCGATATGCCTTTTTCTGTAGCCCAGTCAGTTGAGCCGCAGCTTGGAGATAATGGTAGTTATGCCGGGTTATCCAAAAGACAATTTGGGGAAAAATTGGCTGTGCTGAGACAACACACTGACGGCAGGATTGGCTGTATTTATATTCAGTCATGGCAAGACTATATGGACATGAATGATGAAGATTAATTTCGATGAAAATAAACGGCGCAATCCGCAACGGGAAAAGGAAATAAAGGTTTCTTACGCACCAGCAAAGCGGAAAACTGCGTTATTTCGTTGGTATCTGATTCTACTGATCGTTTCCAGTCCACTCCTTTATTTTTTTGGGAAGATGTTCTATATGCTCTTGGTTGTCAATGCTCCGGGGTATGTTACTTTGAATAAAATACCGGTCAATGCTTCCGTTGCTGGAATCGTCACCAAAATTGCTGTAAAAACCGGCGAAATGGTAGAACCAGGTGATCCTCTGATTATTCTTGACGATTTGCGTCTTGATCAGCGGGAACAACTACTACAGGCCGAATTTCAAGCACTGAATATCCCCTCTTCGGTAGTCAGTTTAGGCAATGAAACCGCTCTGCGGGACAGAATTGATATCGCTAAAAAAATGGTGGTTTATCAGAAAAAACGTTTGCAACAATTTCGTTACCTGTTTAAGCAGGGTGCTGCGACACGGGCAGAACTGGATGAAGCGAATTACCGCTATAATCAGGTTAGATTGACGTATGAGCAGGCAGTTATGCAGTTAAGCGAGTGGCAGGACAAAATAAAGAGAGAGGCCGCCACCCCCTCGATTCATAAAAATGTTCGAAATGCGCAGATAGAAGCCGAGCTTACGGCTATTAAAAAACAGCGGGCAGAGCTCAGTTATTATGCTACAGGTAAATTCAAGGTGTTAGATGTTTTTGTCCAAGAGGGAGAAGCTCTCTCTTCGGGCAGTAATATGTTGTTGCTTGGAGATTTGAAAAATACGGTCATAACCTGTTATCTTTCCCCCCGGTATATCCACTATTCCAAAACTGGAACCAGGGCTACACTTAAGTTTTCTGATGGCAAAAAGTGCCAGGCCACCGTTATCAATGAGGCGAATTTGACACATAGATTACCTGGAGATCTGGCATCACCCATCGGCAGCAGGGATGTACAACTGGTTGTTCAGCTTGTTCCTGACCAGCCATTGCCATCCAGATATCTGATTGATGGTTTGCCCGTATCAATCCGTTTTGGCAGCCTTGGCGCATTTTAAATAGATCATCTAAATCGGTGAGCCGCGAACGCAACACCATGAGTTTTTATTCTTTAATAATCAACTGATTTACTCTGTCATTCTGATTATTGTGGAAGCACTGTGAAATTCACCCAAGGAGTTTTTTTGCTGCGACATTTCCTCGCTTCCAGCTTGAGTAGTCCAAACAGGAATTGCATATTTCCAAGTTTGGTTTTGCTTGGCCGCTACAGTTGGTTTTAACGCGCTGTCGTGGTATAAGTACTGTGCATGTTTTTTGGCGATTTTTCTAATTAAATTAGTGAGGTAGATAACTTATGTCTGCTGTTAAGGC